>JBEVGK010000184.1:0-4786 GCA_040511795.1 Lacisediminihabitans sp.
TAGAGCTCTAACCGTCAAGCGTCAGACCGAGAAAGTCCGCTCCACCACGTTGAAGTTGTCGCGGAACACGTTGTCGGGGTCCCATACGCGCTTGAGCTCCCGCAGTCGGGAGAGCGTCGCGGGAGGGAAGGCATCCGCGACACGTTCCGGGCGCAGGTCGGTCTCGAAACTCAGGTAGAGGCCGCGGAAGTGACGCGCGAGATCATCCCAGAGTGCGTCGAACCGAGCCCGGTCGCGACCGAAGCCGGCCACCGAGAAGTTCGCCGACCGGTGCGCGTATGCCGTCGCATCCTCCGGCACATCGGCAACGGCGCCTCCGGCCGAACGGATCTGGAAGAAGTACGATTGCCCGTTTTCGAGCAGGTCTGCCGTGGCCCGCGCGAACTCCGGGGTGATGTGCTCGATCAGGCCGGAGCGGGCCGTCGGCTCGCCCTGCCCGTCGTGCGGGGCATCCGAGGCGTTGGCCATCACGGCCGAGTACGACATCAGCTGCACCGACTGATCGACCAGCGGGGCGATGTCGGCGAGCGGCTGCAGGCGCTCGATGATCGTGTCGGGATCACTCGAGTCGACCACGGCGAGCACCTGGGCGATCAGCGGCTGATTCGGACGCGCTGCGCCGATGATGACCGAGGCGGTGAGATCGCGCGGCGCGGCCTCGACCACGGCCCCGAATCGCTCGAGAAAGCCGGCGGTGTCGCTGGCATCGAAGGCGAGTTGCGCCCAGCCGACCTCGCCGATCACATCGACCTCGAATTCGAACGACGTGACGATGCCGAAGTTCGCGCCGGCACCCCGCACCGCCCAGAACAGATCCGAGTTCTCGTCGGCGCTCGCCCGCACCACGGAGCCGTCGGCGACGATGATCTCCACCGCGCGCAGGTGATCGATGGTGAGACCGTGCTCGCGCACGAGCCAACCGATGCCGCCCGCCGTTGCCAGTCCGCCGACCCCGACTCCGCCGTAGTCCCCCGAGCTCAGCGCCCATCCGTGCTTCGCGAGCTCGGCCGCGACAGCACCCCAGCGCGCACCGGGCTGCACACGGATGCGGCGGCTCGCGACATCCAGAACCTCGATGTCGTTCATGGGTGACAGGTCCAGCACGATCCCGCCGTCGTTGGTCGACCGTCCGCTGATGCCGTGCCCACCGCTGCGCACACCGAGTGGAACCTCCTGGGCACGGGCGAAGGCGAGGGCCTCGATCACCTCGGCGGTGTTCTTCGCCTGCAGCACCAAGCCCGGCGAGCCACCGCGAAGGTAGGTGGAGCGCACGCGGCGGTACTTCGCATCCCCCGGCTCGATCGCGGTCAGACCAGACGGCACGGCGTCGTAGTCGATCCCGGCGCGGCGCAGGGCGATCGCGCTCGCGGGTCGGGGCGTGCCCGTCGCGACGCCCGAACCGACCCGCTCGGCCGCCACGGCCTCCCGCACCGCCGGCATCACCTCGGCGGCGAACTTCTGCAGGGTCGCCGGGTCGTCACCCATCACGATGAAGGTGGCGACGCCGTCCTCGAGCGCCAGCGCCGTGAGCTCCTCGACCCACTGCTCGCTCGGGCCCTGCAGCTGACCGCCGCTGCGGGCGGCGAACGCACCGCCGACGTTCAGCAGGCGGCGCACCTCCCTCGGGTCGCGCCCCGCCTCCTCCGCCGCGGCATCGATGGCGGCGTTGCCCCGGGCGAGGTCGCCCGGCTTCAGGTACGGCAACGACGGCAGCCAGCCATCTGCTTTCGTCCCGGTCAGGCGCAGCATGCGCGGTTTCAGCGCGCCCAGCCAGATCGGGATGTCGCGGCTCGGTGCCGGCCCGCGCTTGGCACCATGCAGCTGGTAGTAGTCCCCGTCGAGTCGCAGGGCCGCGCGATCATCCGTGTTCCAGATGCCGCGGATGACGTCGATCGCCTCGCTGAGCGCGTCGACACCCTGACCCGGGGTGAGCTTGCGGCCACCCATGGCGTCGATGGCATCCCAGAAACCTCCCGCACCGAGGCCCAGGTCGAAGCGGCCGCTCGACAGCAGGTCGAGGCTCGCAGCCGACCTGGCCACGACCGCGGGCGGTCGCAGCGGGAGATTGAGCACGTTGGGGGCGATGTGAATGGAGCTGGTGGATGCCGCCACCCAGGTCATCAGGGTCCAGGTGTCGAGGAATGACGGCTGGTACGGGTGGTCTTGGAAGGTGACCAGGTCGTAGCCGAGCGCTTCGCTGAGCTGGGCGAGCTGCACCGGCGTCTGCGGGGAGGAGGCCGAGGGGGTGACGAAGGTGCCGAACTGGAGCGGCAGACCGTAATCAGGCATGGGTCCAGTCTCATCACGTCGCCGCACACTGGCAATCCTGCCGTAAGTGACTTACATTAGGTGAGTGACTTCCGCGCAGCTCTCCCCCGACCTCCGCCATATCGACCTGCAGCACATCGACGACGACCAGTGCCACCGCTTTCAGGGCACGATGGAGCTGATCGGCCGACGCTGGAGCTCGGCGATCCTGCTCGCTCTCACTCGCGGGGCGGAGCGATTCTCAGAGATCCGCGCCGCCATCCCGGGGCTGTCAGACCGCCTCCTCGCCCAGCGCACGAAGGAGTTGGAGGGGGCGGGCCTCATCGAACGTCGGGTGATCGCCTCGACGCCCGTGCAGATCAGCTATCACCTCACGCGGCGCGGCACCGAGCTGATGGAATCACTCGAGCCGCTCGCGCGCTGGGGCCAGCAGTGGGGCGACGCGCCACGCTAGGGACCTACTCGCGGTCGACGACCACCAGGGCACGGATGCGTTCCACCAGACCCGGCAACTCATCCTCGGTGAAGGGGATACCCGACTCGGTCAGGCGCTCCCGAAGCAGCTTCGTCGGTCTGCTCTCGTCCCAGACCACCATGTCGGCCGCGACCTGCTCGACGATGCCGTCGATCTTCTGCTGGCGTGTGGCGCTCTCGCTGCCCGCCTCGACCGGCTCGCCCTGGACATCACTGCTTGACATGAAACGCCTCCGATGAGCTGGGAGCGGGACGACACCGCGTCGAACCGCGTCACCTCATCGTAGAACGTCGTCACGGTGCGGGAGGAGTGCTCTCCGTCGGGGTGGGTGTCGGCGTCGGATCCTCCACGAAGGTGTCTCCGGCCGCCTTCACGATCGCGGCGGCGAAGTCACTCGCCTTGCTCAGCGAACCGGTGTACTTCAGCCCGTTGACGATCACGGTCGGGGTGCCGGACACCTTCTTGACGTTGCTGTCGACGATCGGCCCGGTGGTGGCACGCGCGGTGGCGGCATTCACCCAGGACTTGAACGATTCGTCCGTGATGCAGTCGGAGATCGCGGGGAGCTCGCTGGGCTTGGCCTCCCGTGCCAGCGCGACGATCTGCTTGTCGGTGAGGCCTGCCGAGTTCTCCTTGGGCTGGTGGGCGAACAGCAGTGCATTGAAGTCGAAGAAGCTGTTCGGCGAATAGTTGGCGACGCACGCCGCGGCGTTGGCGGCTCGGGTGGAGTACTTGGCCCCCTGCGAGAACCGGTCGAAGATCGCGATCGGGTGGATCTCGAGCGTCGCGGCACCGCTGCTCACCCAGGTCTTCAGCTGTGCGGCGTTGGCCTTCTCGAAATCGCCACAGATCGGGCACTGGTAGTCGAGGTAGACCTGCACGGCGATGACGTCTTTGGCGTTGTCCTTCGACGGCGTCGGCTTCTCCTCGGGCGCGAGCGCGGGCGAGGTGACGACCTTGAACTTCTGGCCGATCTTGATTCCGTCGCTCTGCATGTTGCGCGGTCCGGGAGCCGGCTTCGGCACGCTGCCGACGACCACAGCGGAGACCACGGCGACCACGGCGACCACGGCGACGGCGACGCCGCCGCGGATCAGCCACCGGTTGCGACGGTCCTTCTTCTTGTGGCTTGCGCGCAGACTGCGTGCCTTGTCGCGGGCGACACGGCGTCGTTCCTCGGGCGTGAGGCCGTCGTCATCCGTGCCGTCGACACCGGGCGTGGTGCCGTCGGCATCGTTTCCGTACGTCATCGAACCTCGCTTGAATCGGGTGGAGTAATGGACCGCGCCGTGCAGATGATCTAGCGCAAAAGTCTTCTAGAGCGTAGACGCGCAGTCTGGGAAGTGTCTAAACGAATGCTGGACCGCCGATGGCCGACCTCGCAAGAAATGGCTTGGCGGCCCCGCGTTCGGGTGTCATAATGACGGGGCACCACCCATCCATTCACTACGGATCGTCCGGCACGTACCTGCCGGTGAAGGAGTTAGTACCGCTATGGCATCTGTCACTTTTGACAAAGCTACCCGCCTCTACCCGGGCTCGTCCCGCCCCGCTGTAGACGCACTCGACCTCTCTGTCGCCGACGGCGAGTTCCTCGTTCTCGTCGGCCCCTCCGGCTGTGGCAAGTCCACGTCGCTGCGCATGCTCGCCGGCCTCGAAGAGGTCAACGACGGCAACATCCTCATCGGCGACCGCAACGTGACGGATGTCCCGCCGAAGGATCGCGACATCGCGATGGTCTTCCAGAACTACGCCCTGTACCCCCACATGACGGTCGCCGAGAACATGGGCTTCGCGCTGAAGATCGCCGGCGTGAGCAAGGAAGAGCGCGCCGTCCGCGTGCTCGAGGCAGCCAAGCTGCTCGACCTGGAGCCCTACCTCGGCCGCAAGCCGAAGGCGCTCTCCGGTGGTCAGCGTCAACGCGTCGCCATGGGCCGTGCCATCGTGCGCCAGCCGCAGGTGTTCCTCATGGACGAGCCGCTGTCGAACCTCGACGCCAAGCTCCGCGTTCAGACCCGCACCCAGATCGCGTCGCTCCAGCGC
>JBEVGK010000185.1:0-4275 GCA_040511795.1 Lacisediminihabitans sp.
GTCGTCGACCCCGGGTACCGGCGGGGAGCAGAGCAGGCGCATTCCGCCACCCACCTCATCCACGCCGCCCTGCGCCAGGTGCTCGGTGATGACGCCCACCAGGCCGGCTCGTACAACAAGGCCGGCTACATGCGCCTGGACTTCAACTGGTCGAAGCCGCTGTCGCTCGAGACCCGCAGCGAGATCGAGGACATCGCCAACGGCGCCATCCGCGACGACCTCGAGGTCAGCACGCGGATCATGCCGCTCGACGAGGCCCGCTCGCTCGGTGCCATGGCGCTGTTCGGCGAGAAGTACGGCGACACCGTGCGCGTCGTGCAGATCGGCAGCCCCTGGTCACTCGAGCTGTGTGCGGGTACCCACGTCGGGCGCAGCTCGCAGGTCGGTCTGATCAACCTGGTGAGCGAGGCCTCCATCGGCTCGTCGAATCGCCGGGTCGAGTCGCTCGTCGGCATCGACGCCTTCCGCGACCTCGCGGCCGAGCGCGCCATCGTCAACGAGTTGACCGCGAACCTGAAGACCCCGCGCGAGCAGCTGCCCGAGCGCATCACCGATCTGGTCGCGAGTCTCAAGGCGGCCGAGAAGCGCATCGCCGAGTTCGAATCGGCCGCGCTGAACGAGCGCGTCCCGGCTCTGGTCGCGAAGGCGTCCCGTGTGGGCGCGGTCACCGCGCTGATCGAGAACGTCGGCGACCTGAACTCCTCCGACGACCTGCGCACGTTGGTCACCTCGGTTCGCGGACGCCTCGGTTCCGAGGCTGCCGTCGTCGCGCTGGCGGCGTCCGTGGGCGGCAAGCCGGCGGTGATCGTGGCCACCAACGACGCGGCTCGCTCGCTCGGAGCGAAGGCCGGCGCCCTCGCCAAGACCGCCGCGGGAATCCTCGGCGGCGGTGGTGGCGGAAAGGACGATCTGGCCCAGGGCGGAGGCTCCGACGTCGCCGCGATCGGTACCGCGCTCGAGGCGATCAGTTCGGCGCTGCCGCGCTGAGCGCGAGGCACCAGTTCGATGGAGAGTGGTCGATGAGGACCGGTGTGCGTCTCGGTATCGACGTGGGCAAGGCCCGGATCGGTGTGGCCCGGAGCGACCCGCACGGCATGCTCGCGACGCCCGTGGAGACCGTCGCCCGCGGCACCGGTGATATCGCCAGAATCGTGGCGATCGCTCGTGAACTGGAGGCCGTCGAGGTCGTCGTCGGGTTGCCGCTGGCCCTGTCCGGCAATGAGACGGCGTCCACCCAGGACGCGCGCGACTTCGCCGAGCTGCTTGCACCCGCGCTGAGCCTGCCGGTGCGGATGGTCGATGAGCGGCTATCGACGGTGTCGGCGGGGCGTGCGCTGCAGGCATCCGGTCGCAACACGAAGAAGCAACGTCCGGTGATCGACCAGGTGGCCGCTGTTATCATTTTGCAACATGCCCTCGACTTCGAGCGCTCCGGGGGAACGGCCCCGGGAACGCTCGTAGACCCGGACGAAGGACAGTAACGCGTGGCAGATGAGCCGAGCTGGGACGAAATCTTCTCCTCCCAACCGGGTGCGCAGCAACCCGCAGCACCGCAGCAGGGGTCGCCGCAGACTCCCGCCTCTCCGACGACCCCCGACCGCCCTCTCACCCGCCGTGAGCTGCGCGAGGCCGAGGCCGCCCGCGTGGCACAGGAGTCCACAGAGCCGACCCGTGCAGAACAGCCACGGCGCCGCAGCACGCACCAGGCGAGCACCTACCAGGAGACCGACCAGTACGGTCTGCCTCCCGCCCCGAAACGCAAGCGCAAGCTCACCTGGCTCTGGGCGCTGCTCAGCGTCATCGTCTTGCTCGGCGCCGGAAGCGCGGCGGTCTACGCGGCCTTCGGCCCGCAGATCCGCAGCGTGCTCGGTAGCTCTGAACCGACCGACTACGTGGGCGACGGCACCGGCAAGGTGATCGTCACCATCTCGAATGGCCAGATCGGGTCGGATGTCGCAACCACCCTGGTGAAGGACGGCGTCACCAAGAGCTACGAGGCCTTCTACAAGCTGCTGCTGACCAAGCCGGACGTGAGCTTCCATCCCGGCAGTTACGCACTCAAGCACCACATGAGCGCCAAGGCCGCCCTCGCCGCGCTCATCGACCCGGCGAACAAGGTGACCACCCAGGTGTCGTTGCCGGAGGGCATCACGGTGAAGGGCGTCATCGCCAAGCTGGGCGCCCTGAGCGAGAGCACCGGCGTCACTGCCGACCAACTCACCGCAGCCTCCACCGACCTCGCCTCCTTCGGTCTGCCGGCCGATGCGCCGAGTCTTGAGGGCTACCTGTTCCCGGCCACGTACACGTTCGATCCGGGCCTCGACGCGCATGCCATGCTGCAGACCATGGTGACCAAGATGTTCTCGGTGCTGGATGCCGCGGGGGTGGCTCCGGCGGACCGCAACCACGTGCTCACCCTGGCCGCGCTCACCCAGAAGGAGGGCGGAAGCGTCGAGGACTTCTACAAGGTCGCCCGGGTCTGGGACAACCGGCTCGCCGACGGGATGAAGCTGCAGTCCGACGCGACCGTCAGCTACGGCGCGGGCAGCAGCTCGATCAACACCACCCCGGCCCAGCGGGCGGACGCGAGCAA
Source organism: Lacisediminihabitans sp. (assembly GCA_040511795.1). Lineage (GTDB taxonomy): Bacteria > Actinomycetota > Actinomycetes > Actinomycetales > Microbacteriaceae > Lacisediminihabitans. The sequence goes on from JBEVGK010000185.1 coordinate 2,594, forward strand.
CAGGTACAACACCTACGCCAACCCCGGACTGCCGATCGGCCCGATCTCCAACCCGGGCGAGAAGGCGATCGACGCGACCCTGCACCCGGCGGAGGGCGACTGGCTGTACTTCGTGGTGGTCAACTGCTCGACCGGGCAATCGGAATTCTCGAACACCTACGCGCAGCATCAGGCCGCGATCGGACACCTGGATGCCTGGCTCAAGGCGAACCCCGGTGGCTGCGACTGAGGTCGGGAGCGTGACCACCCGGTTGGCCGTGCTCGGTCACCCGATCGAGCACTCCCAGTCGCCGGCACTCCACACCGCGGCGTATCGCGCGCTCGGGCTCGACTGGAACTATGGCGCGGTAGACGTGACCGGCGACACGCTCGGCGCCTTCATCGAGCGCTGCGGGGCGGAGTGGCGCGGACTCTCGCTCACCATGCCGCTCAAGCGCGACGTGCTGCCCTTGCTGCACGGGATGGATCGCTTCACCGAGCTCACCGGCGGCGCCAACACGGTGCTCTTCGCCGGAGGGTCGCTCCGCGGCTTCAACACCGACGTGCAGGGCGTGATCGAGGCATTCCGCAGTGCCGGAGTCGAACGGCTGAGCGCCGTGCGCGTGCTCGGCGGGGGAGCGACCGCCGCCTCGGTTCTCGTCGCCGCCCGGAGGATGGGGGCAGAGCGCGTGGCGCTCTCGGTGCGCGCTCCCGAGCGGCTCGGCTCCCTCATCTCGCTTGCCGAACGGCTCGACCTCGCCCTCCTGGTCGAGACCCTCGGCGCCTTCGACAGCGGCTTCATCGCGGATGCGGTGGTCAGCACCCTGCCCAACGGCACGCAGCCGGAGTTCCCTCCCTCGGCCCTCGCGGCGGTGACCGCGCCCGATGGGGCGCTGTTCGACGTCGCCTACGAGCCGTGGCCGACCGTGCTGGCGGCGGACTGGAACGGTCCGGTGATCCCGGGGCTCGAGATGCTCGCCCAGCAGGCACTCGTGCAGGTGAGGATCTTCGTGAACGGTGCACCCGACGCGGTGCTGCCGGGCGAGGCATCCGTGTTCCGGGCGATGCGCACCGCCGTCGGGCTCGCCTGACCTCGTCCGGCGTCACCGCTCGGCGGGCCGAGCGTGCGAGCTGTGGGAGGATTTGGGGGTCGACGTCTGGGTGTCGTCGACCACAGCTGAGAGGACTGGCATGCTGCGTTGGTTGACCGCGGGTGAGTCGCACGGGCCCGAACTGGTCGCGATCCTCGAGGGGATGCCCGCGGGCGTTCCGGTGTCGCCCGAGGCGATACAGGCGGACCTGCACCGCCGCACCCTCGGCTACGGTCGTGGCGCCCGGCAGAAGTTCGAGCAGGACGCCCTCAGCATCAGCGGCGGCATCCGCTTCGGTCTCACTATGGGCAGCCCGATCGCGCTGCGCATCGGCAACACCGAGTGGCCGCGCTGGACCGAGGTCATGAGCGCCGTCCCCGTCGACCCCGAGACCCTGCCGAAGGGGCGCGGCGCCGCCCTCACCCGCCCGCGACCCGGGCACGCCGACCTGGTCGGCATGCAGAAATACGGCTTCGACGAGGCTCGCAACGTCCTGGAGCGCGCCAGCGCCCGCGAGACCGCGGCGCGCGTCGCGCTCGGTGCAGTCGCCCGCGCCTTCCTGGGCGAGCTCGGCATCCGACTCGTCGCCCACACCCTCTCGATCGAGACCGT
>JBEVGK010000186.1:0-3935 GCA_040511795.1 Lacisediminihabitans sp.
GCCGAACCGCGCACCTCGATGCCGTCGGCGCTGAAGGCCGGCGGAACGGGGGCGGGGCGGGAGTCCAGCAGAGCGCGCGTGGCGATCTTCGCGGACTCGACGTCGGGCTGATCGAAGGGGTCGATGCCGAGCAGGCGTCCGGCGACCGCGACCGCGTACTCCCAGACGAGCATCTGCGCGCCCAGGGTTCCGCTGATCTCGATCTCGCCGGGGCGCACGTGCTCGGTGGCACGCGCGCTGCCGACAAGGCGAACGATCTGCACGTCAGGCAGGTTCTCGCTGAGCTCCGGCGAGGTCGTGTCGAGCACGACCGGCAGGATTCCGGTTCCGAGCTTGCCGGTGGACTCGGCGATCAGCTGCTCGACCCAGTCACCGAATCCGACGATGTAGGTGCCGTCGGAGACGATGCCGAGCTTGTTCTTGAGCGGCTTGGTGCCGGCGATCGCCGCACCGAGGATGAGCGCGGGGTTGCTGGGGGTGTCGACCGCGAGCTGGATGCTGACCGAGGAGGCCTCCTCCAGCAGTGCACGGATGTCGACACCGGCAAGACCGGACGGCACGAGGCCGAAGGCGGTCAGCGCCGAATAGCGGCCGCCCACGTTCGGGTCGGCGTTGAACACGCGGTAGCCCAGTGCGCGGGCGTCGACGTCGAGCGGCGAGCCCGGGTCGGTGACGATGACCATGCGCTCGGCCGGGTCGATGCCGGCGTCGCGGAACGCCTTCTCGTAGGCCTTGCGCTGGCTCGCGGTCTCCAGGGTCGAGCCGGACTTCGACGACACGACGACCGCGGTGGTCTCGAGGCGGTCGTTGAGGGCCGAGATGATCTGGCCGGGGTCGGTCGAGTCGAGGATGGTGAGCTCGACACCCGCCGTGCGCGTGATGACCTCCGGAGCGAGCGATGAGCCGCCCATTCCGCAGAGCACGATGTGGTTGATGCCATCGGCGTGCAGCTTGTCGCGCAGCGCGATGATGTCGTCGATCAGCGGCTCGGAGATGACGACCGCCTGCACCCAGCCGAGACGCTTTGCCGCCTCGGCCTCGGCGTCCGGGCCCCAGAGGGTCGGGTCGCCGTCGGTGATGCGGGATGCGACCAGATCACTGACCAGCTGCGGGACGACCCGCTCCACGGCCTCCGCGGCGGCGCCGCTGACCGAGATGTCGAAACTCATCGGGCTCAGGCCTCCGTCGACACGGTGTGGTCGGTGCCCGAGAGCTCCGACTCTGTCTCCGGCTTGCCGGTCTGCGCGGACTCGAGCGCCGCAGCGACCGTGTCGAGCAGCTCGTTCCAGGAGACGATGAACTTCTCCACGCCCTCCTTCTCGAGCAGGGCGGTGACCTCGGAGTAGGAGACGCCGACGGCGTCGAGCTTGTCGAGCACCTCGTTCGCCTCCGCGTAGTAACCGGTGACCCGGTCGCCCTCGATCACGCCGTGATCGAAGGTCGCATCGAGCGTCTTCTGCGGCATCGTGTTGACGGTGTCGGCGACGGCCAGCTCGGTGACGTAGAGGGTGTCGGGCAGGTTCGGGTCCTTGACGCCGGTGGACGCCCAGAGCGGACGCTGGCGGTTCGCGCCCGCGGCGAGGAGCCCCTTGGCGCGCTCGCTCGAGAATGCCTGCTCGAAGACCTGGTAGGCGAGACGCGCGTTGGCGATGCCGGCCTGGCTCTTCAGCGCGAGTGCCTCGGGGGTTCCGATGGCATCCAGCTGCTTGTCGACCTCGGTGTCGACGCGCGACACGAAGAAGGAGGCGACCGAGTGGATGGTGGAGAGGTCGTGGCCGGCGGCCTGTGCCTTCTCGAGACCGGTCAGGTAGGCGTTGATGACGTCGCGGTGACGCTCGAGGCTGAAGATCAGCGTCACGTTGACGCTGATACCAGCACCGATGACCTCGGTGATCGCCTCGAGACCCTCGACCGTGGCGGGGATCTTGATCATGGCGTTCGGGCGGTCGACCTTGGCCCAGAGCTGCTCGGCCTGGGCGATGGTGCTGCCGGCGTCGTGGGCGAAGCCGGGCTCGACCTCGATCGAGACACGGCCGTCGCGGCCCGCGGTGGTGTCGTAGATGCCACGGAAGATGTCGCTGGCGTTCGCCACGTCATCCGTCGTGATCTCGAAGACCGCCTCGGTGACGGTCTTGCCGGCCGCGGCCAGCTCGGCGACCTGGGCGTCGTACGCCTCGCCCTTTGCCAGCGCGCTGGCGAAGATGGTCGGGTTGGTGGTCACACCGACGACGTTGCGGTTGTCGATGAGCTCCTGCAGGCCGCCGGAGACGATGCGCTCGCGCGACAGGTCGTCGAGCCAGATGCTGACGCCGAGGGCGGAGAGTTCTGCGGTGGGGGTGTTCTCTGTCATTTCTCTATTCCTTCGTTGCCGGGTCGCCTAGACGGCGGCCAGCGAGTCCTTGGCGGCGGCGACTGCGTGTGCGGTGGTCATGCCGAACTTCTCGAACAGCGTCTGGTACGAGGCCGACGCGCCGAAGTGCTCGATCGAGACGCTTCGGCCGGCGTCGCCGACGTAGCTGCGCCAGGTGAGGGCGAGGCCGGCTTCGATCGAGACGCGGGCCTTGATCGCGCTCGGAAGCACCGATTCGCGGTACTCCGGGGTCTGCTCTTCGAACCACTCGAGGCACGGAGCCGACACGACGCGGGCGTTGATGCCCTCGGCCTTGAGCTTCTCGCGGGCGTCGACGGCGATCTGCACCTCGGAGCCGGTCGCGATGAAGATCACGTCGGGGGTGCCGTTCGGCGCCTCCGCGAACACGTACGCGCCGAGCGGGGTGAACTTGGCCGAGGCGAAGGTCTCGCCGCTGGCCACGTCGTCGCCGCGCTCGAACACGGGGATGTTCTGGCGGGTCAGCGCGAGCCCGGCCGGGCCCTCGCGACGCTCCAGGATCGTCTTCCACGCCCATGCGGTCTCGTTGGCGTCCCCGGGGCGCACGACGTCGAGCTGCGGGATGGCACGGAGTGCGGCGAGCTGCTCGATCGGCTGGTGGGTCGGGCCGTCCTCGCCGAGCGCGACGGAGTCGTGCGTCCAGACGTAGATGGCGGGAGCCTTCATCAGCGCGGCAAGACGCACCGCGGGGCGCATGTAGTCGCTGAAGATGAGGAAGGTGCCGCCGAACGGGCGCGTGTTGCCGTGCAGCACGATGCCGTTGAGGATGGCGCCCATCGCGTGCTCGCGGATGCCGAAGTGCAGCACGCGGCCGTAGGGGTTACCGGTCCACTCGTGAGTCGAGCGCTCGGACGGGATGAATGACGCCGCGCCCTCGATGGTGGTGTTGTTCGACTCTGCGAGGTCGGCCGAACCGCCCCACAGCTCTGGGATCAGCGGCGCGAGGCCGTTGATGACCTTGCCGCTCGCGGCGCGGGTGGAGATCGACGTTCCGCCCTCGAACACGGGGAGTGCCTCTTCGACTCCGTCCGGCAGGTCGCCGGTCAGGATGCGGTCGAGCAGCACCTTGCGCTCCGGATTCTCCGCAGCCCACACCGCGAGCTGTGCGTCCCACTCGGCGTGGGCGGCCTTGCCGCGCTCGACAGCCTTGCGGGTGTGCTCGATGACCGCGGGCTCGACCTGGAAGCTCTTGTCGGGGTCGAAGCCGAGAACCTCCTTGACGCCGCGCAGCTCGTCGGTGCCGAGGGCGGAGCCGTGGATCTTGCCGGTGTTCTGCTTCTTCGGCGACGGCCAGCCGATGATCGTCTTGAGCACGATCAGCGAGGGCTTGCTCGTCTCCGCCTTGGCCGCCTCGATGGCGTCGTAGAGGGCCTGCACGTCTTCGACGTAGACGCCCGTCTTCTTCCAATCGACCGTCTGCACGTGCCAGTGGTAGGCCTCGTAGCGCGCGGCGACGTCCTCGGTGAAGGCGATGTTGGTGTCGTCTTCGATCGAGATCTGGTTGCTGTCGTAGATGACGACGAGGTTGCCGAGCTCCTGGTGTCCC
>JBEVGK010000187.1:0-8637 GCA_040511795.1 Lacisediminihabitans sp.
CCGAGGTTGACCATGCCGTCGCCGCCGACCACGATCAGCGCGTCGGGCCGCGTCGCCACGGCGGCCGTCGCCGAGGCGACCAGGTCGGCGTAGCTGGGCTCCTCGAGGGCGGTGACATCGTGACCCGCGGTGAGCAGCGCGGCGACGACCGCCGGTCCCACCGAACTGCCCTTGCCGAACGAGGCGGTCGGGTTGATCGCGACGAATACTCTGCGCGGCTTCGCTGCCTCGGCCATGGGACCTCTCGTTGGTGATGGTTCGCGCCAGTGTATTGGCGTCGAGGGATATTCGGCGGCAAGCGCGGTTCCGGTGGGTGTACGGATGTCCGCGGCCCCCGATCGACACGGTCGCGAGGCCGGAGCTGCTCGCCAGCCATACCCCCGGAGGGTACTGTTCGCGGTCGCGCTCGCGCGAGTAAAGTCGCAGGTATGCGAGTGACGAAGCAAGAACATGCCGCCCTGATCATCCAGTCCGCCGACAAGGTGCTCGTCATCGATCCGGGGGCGTTCACCACCGCACTGGTGGGGCTCAACAACGTCGTCGCCATCGTGGTGACTCACGAGCACTCCGATCACTGGACCGCGGAGCAACTCGCCCGCATCATCGACCGCAACCCCGACGCCATCATCTACGGCCCGCCCGGCGTGGTCGAGGCGGCGAGCGACTTCCACGTCGTCGTGGTCGAAGACGGCGACACCCTCGTCGCCGAGCCGTTCACGCTGCGCTTCTTCGGCGAGAAGCACGCGGTCATCCACTCCTCCGTCCCGGTCGTCGACAACGTCGGCGTGCTCGTGGACGACACGCTGTACTACCCGGGCGACTCCTTCACGATCCCGGAGGGGGTCGAGGTCGACACCCTCGCCGTCCCGCTCGGTGCACCCTGGCTCAAGATCGGCGACGCGATGGACTTCGTGCTCGCCGTGAACCCGCGGCGTGCCTTCGCCGTGCACGAGATGACGCTCTCGACGGCCGGCAAGTCCATCGGCCGCGATCGGCTCAAATGGGCGACGGAACAGGGCGGTGGGGAGTTCTTCACGCTCGAACCCGGCGAATCGCTGGACCTCTAGCGCACACGGATGCTCCCCCGCGACGCACCCGAGGCGTACCCGACGCTGACCCCTCAGCAACGCGACCGGATGCGATCGTTCGGCACCGAGCGCATCGTGTCGGCCGGCGAGATGCTGTTCAGCGTCGGCGACCCGGCCGCCGACCTGCTGCTGATCGAGTCCGGTGCGGTCGACATCGTCGTCGCGGCCACCCTCGGTAACGCCGAACAGACTCTCATCACGCTGCCCGCGGGGCATTTCGTGGGCGAACTCGCCCTGCTCACCGGCCAGAACGTGTCGGTCTCGGCGCGCATGACCACGGAGGGACGGGTGGTGCACATCTCGCCCGAGCAGTTCCGGCGGCTGATGGCATCGGAGGCCGAGCTCTCTGACCTGCTGCTGCGCGCATTCGTCGCCCGCCGCACCCTGCTGCTGTCGAGCGCCGCGCGCAGCGTGCAGATCGTCGGCAGCACCCTCTCCTCTGCGGCCCTGGCGCTGCGCACCTATGCGGCCCGCCAGCGACTCCCCCACCGGTGGGTGGACTCGGATGCCGCGGACGGTCGTGCCCTCCTCGCCTCCGTATCCCTCACCGCCGCCGACCTGCCCGTGGTCATCACGCCGACGGCGGTGCTCCGCCGCGCCAGCACCGCCGCGCTGGCCGGCGCCCTCGGCCTGTCTGTCGGGTCGGGTACCGGTCGTGGCGTCGATCTGACCGTGATCGGCGCCGGACCGGCGGGACTGGCGGCCGCCGTCTACGCGGCGTCGGAGGGCCTGGACACGCTCGTGCTCGACGGCATCACGATCGGAGGCCAGGCGGCATCCAGCTCCCGCATCGAGAACTACCTCGGCTTTCCCTCCGGCATCAGCGGCTCCGAGCTCACCGAACGCGCGGCGGTGCAGGCGGAGAAGTTCGGAGCGCGGTTCTCCAGCCCGAGCCGGGTCGTGGCGCTGGACTCCGCGCACGGCGAGTTGGCAGTTGTGCTCGACGACGGCAGTCACGTGGCCACCCGCGCGGTGATCGTGGCGACCGGCGTGCAGTACCGGTCGCTTCCGCTCGATCGCTGGACCGACTTCGAGGGCGCGGGGATCTACTATGCGGCCACCGAGCTGGAGGTGCGCGCCTGCGGGTCGCAGCCGGTGACGGTGATCGGCGGTGCCAACTCCGCAGGGCAGGCCGCGCTGTACCTCGCCGAGCAGGGCATCCCCGTCAGCGTCGTGGTGCGCGGGCCGGATCTCGGGCGGGAGATGTCGGACTACCTGGTGGAGCGCCTCCGCGCCGACGGACGCATCACCGTGCGCGAAACGACCGAGGTGACCGCTCTCGGCGGCGAGGACTCGCTGCAGCACATCGCGCTGACCGATCACAGCACCGGCGAGACCTGGACGGAGCCGTGCCACGGCCTGTTCTGCTTCATCGGCGCGACCCCCTCCACCGATCTCCTGGAGGGTGTCGCGCTCGACGAGCACGGGTTCGTGCTCACCGATGCCGCCCTCACCCCGGCCGTGCTCGGCGAGACGTGGACGGTGCTGGGTCGCTCACCGCTGCCGTTCGAGACCAGCATCCCGGGGGTCTTCGCCGCGGGGGATGTCCGCGCCGGCTCCATGAAGCGGGTTGCGGCGGCCGTCGGCGAGGGTGCCAGTGCCGTGCACTCTGTGCACGCGGCGATCGGCGCCCGGTAGCGTCAGGCGGCGATCATCCGCTTCCCGCGCACGGTGGCCCGGATGACGGCGGCCGCGGCACCGCGGGCCCAGTCGTCGAAAGTGTGGGTCGTCGTCACGATGCGCGCCTCTGCCGCCGCCCCGAAGGCGTGCTCCGCGAAGGCCTCGCGCAACCGGACCTCGTAGAGGTCGAAGTCCGCCACGGACTCACCGGCCACCAACACGATCTCGGGCCCGACCAGGTCGACCATCGCAGCGATCGCCGTACCGATCACCCTGCCCGCGCGGTCGAAGGCGGCGACCGCGGTCGGATTGCCCATGCGGGCGAGATCGATCGCGTCCGTCAGGCTGAGCTCCGGGTTCTGTTCGCCGGCGCGCACCGCGGCCAGGATCGAACTCGACGAGGCGACCGCCTCGACGCACCCGCGCCGCCCGCAGGCGCAGACGATGCTCGGCGAGGCCAGCGGCAGGTGACCGATCTCGCCCGCGACACCGTTCGCCCCCGAGACGACATCCCCGTTCAGGTAGAGACCGCAGCCGATTCCGGCACCGATCGTGACGATCGCGAAGGCACCGGCATCCACGCCGACCCCGAACCACTGCTCGGCGATGGTGAGAGCGCGCACGTCGTTCTCGATGAGGATCGGCGCACGCAGTTCTGCGGCGAGCATCCGTCCGAGCGGCACGTCGTTCCAGCCGAGCAGGGCGGACTCCCGCACCACCCCCTCGCCCGTGTCGACGTCCCCGGAGACCGCGACACCGATTCCGGCGACCCGTGCGGCGGCGGTCCCGAGAGCCTCCTGCACCGAGCGCGCGGCCGAGACGACGGCGGCGACGATCGTGTCCACGCCACTGTCGGCGACGGGACGGTGAACGGCATACATGATCTCGGCCCGCATCGTCGTGGCGACGCCGATGACCTCGTCGGCAGTGACCTTGATGCCGACCGCCAGCAGCGAATCGGGCACGACGCGCAGCGGGTAGACGGGGCGCCCGGGGGCGAGACCGCTCTGCTGCTCGCCGTCGACGACGACGAATCCGGTCTCGATCAGCGGCGTGACGGCCTTGGTGACGGCTGCCTGCGAGAGTCCGGTCTGCCGGGTGACGTCGATGCGGCCGATCGGGCCGTGGGTGAGGATGCGGGTGAACACGTCGACGGCGGCTGGCGTGCGGAGCTGCAGCCGTGGCGCCTCGGGCCGCACATCGACGCCAGGCACATCGACGCCAGGCACCTGGACGGACATCAGTGCGCCGCCACGGCGTCGATGGAGCGAGCGGTGACGTCAACGGAAAAGTCAGCCGAAAAATCAGCGGGGCCCACCTCGATCGGCTCCGCCACGAGCTCCACGGTCACCTCGCGCCCGCGGTAGCCCAGACGCACGGTCTGCGTCTCGGCCGAGGTCGTGACCAGTCGCGCCACCACCAGCTCGCCGTCGAGCCACTCGAGGTCGACGCTCACCGCACCGGGCAGACGGATGCCGCGAACCGCACCCTGAGACCAGGCCTCGGGCAGTGCCGGCAGAAGCTGCACCCTGCCCCGCTCGCCCTGCACGACGGTGGAGGCGATCCCCACCATGAAGCCGTAGTTTCCGTCGAGCTGCACCGGCGGATGGGTGCTGAACAGGTTCGGGGTGAGGCCGCCCCAGTCGGGGCGCTCCGGGCCGTCACCGTCGATCTCGAAGGGCACCGTCGCCTCGAGCAGCAGAGCGCGGACCGCCTCACCGTCACCGAGCCGCGCGCGCAGCGCCATCTTCCAGGCCCAGGACCAGCCCATCGCCCCCGGTCCTCGACGATCGAGCAGCACGCGGGCCGCCTCGGCGAGCTCGGGCGTGCGCTCCGGATCGATCTGGCCGAGCGGGAACAGTGACACCAGCTGCGACAGGTGCCGGTGCGCCGGGTCCACCTCCACGTGATCACTGCCCCACTCCTGCAGCCAGCCGCCCGCGCTGATCGCCGGAGCCGGGAGCAGCTCGGTCGCCCGCGTGATGCGGGCGATGAGGTCATCCGTCGTCGTCGATTCGCCGAGTTAGAGCTCCGCGGCGCTCGCGACGGTGTCGGCGAAGACCCGCCGGATGAGGGAGATGTCCATCGCCGCGGAACTGCCCAGCGATTCGGGGTGACCGTCCGGGCCGACGAAGAGGTTCTCGGGCGAGGTGGACGGAAGGGTGCGCAGGCCGCCAGCCCCGTCGTCGATGAGCCAGGAGAGGGCGAACTCGCTCGCGCCGCTCAGCAACGGCCAGGCCTGCCGCTCGAGGAAGCCGCGGTCGAGGGTCGCCTCGTAGTGCGTCCAGAGGTGTGTGGCCAGCCACATGCCGCCCATCGGCCAGTACGCCCACGAGACGTCGCCGTGACCCGCGCCGGCCGGCAGAGCCCAGCCCCAGATGTCGGTGTTGTGGTGCGCCACCCAGCCGCGGGCGCCGTACAACCCCGCTGCGACCGCCGTGCCGTTCTCGGCGACGCGCTCGATGAGGTCGAACAGCGGCAGGTGCGACTCCGAGAGCCCGGCGAGCTCCGCACCCCAGTAGTTCATCTCGGTGTTGATGTTGATCGTGTAGTTCGACGACCACGGCGGACGGTGCTGGTCGTTCCAGATGCCCTGCAGGTTCGCCGCCGGGCCACCGGGTCTGGACGAGGAGGCGAGCAGGTAGCGCCCGTACTGGAACATGACGGTGGCGACCAGCCGATCGTCGCCCCCGCGCAGCACGTCGGTGGCGACGTCGAACAGCCCGGTGCGACGCTCCCCGATGGTGAGCGAGGTGCCGGCGAGCAGTCCGCCGAGATCGGCGCGGTGGTCGTCGAGCAGCCGCTGCGCCCCGACAGCCAGGGCAGCGGATGCCCGGCTCCCCGCCTCGGCGACCCGCGCATCCTGTGCCGAGCGCCCGACCTCCCGCCCGTCGCGGTGCCACCAGTGCTCGGCGTTCGTCGACGAGGACAGGGTGAGCAGCACCCGCGTGGCCCCGCGCACGGTCACCGTGCCGGCCTCGCCCCGCGCCACGCCATCGGTGCTCAGCGCGAGCGCCGCAACGGCGAGCGGGTCGAAGCGCTCGGACTCTGCCCGCTCCGCGTAGCGGCGCGCGGGGGCGGACTCCTCGTGCTGCGGGGCGCCGTCGATCGGCAGTTCAACGGCCAGCGTCAGGAGCCCATCGGCCGCCGCGGCGAAACGGATGTTCTGCTCCGTGCTCAGGGTGACGCTCAGGTCGAGCGGGGCCTCTGCCACGATCTCGACGCAGACGGCCTGCGCCGGGCGCGACGCCCAGCTGCGCCGAACCACGGGCACGCCGCCGATGCTGAACCGCTCGGTGACCACACCGTCGTCGAGGTCGAGGACGCGACCGTCATAGCGGGTCTCGCGGCCGGTGAGGAACTCGACGGTGAGGTCGACGAAGGGAAGGAATTCCTGGCTCCACGGACCCTCGAAGTGGTCGAGTATCAGCCGTTCGGCTCCCCGGTAGTCGCCACTGTCGAGGGCGGATCGCACCTCGGCGAGTCGCTCGGCGCCCGCGCCGGCCGCGACCCGCTCGGCCAGCGCGACGGCAGGGCCCTCCGGGCTGCCGGACCAGGCGAATCCGTCGTTGATCTGCAGCCGTGCCGACGCGGCGCCACCGAAGACCATCGCGCCCAGGCGCCCGTTGCCGATCGGTGCGGCACCCGCCCACTCCGCGGCCGGGGCGGACCAGGACAGTCGAAGGTGGTCGCCGGTCGTCGACGTCGTGATCGCCATTGAAATTCACCCATCGTCGTGTTCGACGAGGCTCGGCCACGGGGAAGGGTGGATCGAGGAGTGCGGTCGTCGAGAAGCGCGCTGACCGGCCAGTGCATTCCACGGCGAGTCGCATTCGGTAGCATAATTTCGGAAAATTGAGACTGTCAACTAATTCAAAGATGAAGGATGCACGACATGCAGCTCGGGCGAGACGACCTAATCCAGCTCCGAGCCGGAGGGGTGTCCGTCGTGTTCGACCTGCGGCGGTCGCTGCCCCGCGTGCTGCACTGGGGAGCCGACCCAGGTGACCTCGGAGCGGACGAGCTCGAGACCCTCGGCCTCACCGCGGGTCCGTCGCTGCTCCACAATTCGCCGGACGAGCCGCGCTCGTTCACCGTATGGCCGACCGCGTTCGACGGCTGGTCCGGCACCCCGGCGATCAGCGGGCATCGGGCCGGCACCGCCACCACGCCGCGCGTCGTGCTCGACCGCTTCGAGAACGACGCGGCAGCGGATGGCGGGGAGAGCCTCACTCTCTGGCTCACCGACCGCATCAGCGGCCTCGACATCCGTCTCAGCTATCTGCTCACCGCCCAGGGGCTGCTCGAGGTGCAGTCCACGATTCGATCCACCGCGCAGACCGGCGGGGATGCGGAGGCCGCCGTCTACGACCTGGCCTCGGTGATCACGATGATGCCCGTGCCCGCGCGTGCCGCCGAGCTCGTCGACTTCACCGGAAAGTGGTGCCGCGAGCGGTCGCCCCAGCGCGGCCCCTTGCGCGACGGCTCGTATACGCGCAACGTGCGACGGGGCAAGCCGGGGGCGGACAGCCCGTACCTGCTCATGCTGGGTACGCCGGGCTTCGGCTTCCGCCACGGCGAACTCTGGGCGGTGCACGTGGCCTGGAGTGGCGACCAGACCTGGCTGGCCGAGCGGCTCCCCGAGGGTGCCGGCGCGCACTCCGCCGTGATCGGCGGCGGCGAGGCGCTCGCACCCGGCGAGATCCGCCTGGGCGCGGGCGAGAGCTACAGCTCCCCCGTCACGGTGTTCGGCTGGTCGGACAGCGGGATGGATGGCCTGGCCGAGCGGATGCACGCGCGTCTGCGCGCCCGGCCGCAGCATCCGGTCTCCCCGCGCCCGCTCGTGCTCAACACCTGGGAAGCCGTCTACTTCGACCACGATCTGACCCGCCTGCTCGAGCTCACCGACCGTGCGGCGGAGGTGGGGATCGAGCGACTCGTGCTCGACGACGGCTGGTTCGGCGGTCGCCGCAACGCCGAGGCCGGACTCGGCGATTGGACCGTGAGCGAAGCGGTCTGGCCCGGCGGACTCCACTCCCTCGTGGACAGCGTGCGCGCGCACGGCATGAGCTTCGGTCTGTGGTTCGAACCCGAGATGGTCAATCTCGACTCCGACCTGGCGCGGGAACACCCGGAGTGGATCCTCGCGCCGAGTGAGGGTGTCGGCCTGCCGTCGCGCGACCAGTACGTGCTCGACATCGCCCGGCCCGACACCTTCGCGCACATCCTCGAGCGCATCGACGCACTCGTGACCGAGTATTCGATCGACTACATCAAGTGGGACCACAACCGTGACCTGCTCGAGGCGGTGATGCGCGACCCGCGCGGCGACGTGCCCGGCGTCCATCGTCAGACGGCGGCCGTGTACGCGCTGATGGACGAGTTGCGCTCGCGTCACCCCGGTCTCGAGATCGAGAGCTGCGCCTCCGGAGGCGCGCGAGTCGACCTCGGCATCATCGACCGCACCGACCGGGTCTGGGCCTCCGACTGCAACGACCCGATCGAGCGTCAGGCGATCCAGCAGTGGACGGGGCTGCTGCTGCCGCCGGAACTAGTCGGCTCGCACGTCGGAGCGGCTCGATCGCACACCACGGCCCGGGTCGCCGATGCCCCGTTCCGGTTCATCACCGCCCTGTTCGCGCACGCGGGGGTCGAATGGGACCTCACCGCCACCAGCCCCGAGGAGCTCGCCGCGGTGACGGTCTGGGCCGGGCTGTACAAGGAGTTCCGCGACCTTATCCACCACGGCCGCACGGTGCACGCCGACCTGGACGACGACGCTCTGCAGCTGCACGGGAGCGTCGCTCAGGACGGGTCACAGGCGCTCTTCGCGTGGGTTCGGCTCGCGACATCCGCAGCCGGGCAGGCCGGGTTCACCCGGATTCCCGGTCTCGACCCCGAGCGGGACTACGCGGTGCGCGTGCGTACC
>JBEVGK010000188.1:0-11264 GCA_040511795.1 Lacisediminihabitans sp.
TACGACGAGGCAGGGCAGCTGACCGAGCGTGTGCGCCGCAACCCGTACTCCGTGGTGCTGTTCGACGAGATCGAGAAGGCCCACCCCGACGTCTTCAACCTGCTGCTGCAGGTGCTGGACGACGGGCGGCTGACGGATGGCCAGGGTCGTACCGTGGACTTCCGCAACACCGTCATCATCATGACCTCGAACCTCGGCAGCGAGTTCCTCGCGAGCCGCGGCGGTGCCCTCGGCTTCGTGCAGAGCGACTCCGGCAACGGCTTCTCCTCGGAGAAGGACCTGCGCGACCGGGTGATGGGCAAGCTGCGGGAGGCGATGCGGCCGGAGTTCCTCAACCGGATCGACGAGATCGTGCTGTTCCGCAAGCTCGAGAAGCCGCAGCTGCGGCAGATCGTGCGGCTGCTGCTCGGCGCCACCGAGACCCGTCTCGAAGCCCACGAGATCACGATCGACGTGACGGATGCGGCGCTCGACTGGATCGCCGACAACGGCTACGAGCCCGAGTACGGTGCTCGCCCGCTGCGCCGCCTGATCCAGCGCGAGATCGACGACCGGATCGCCGACCTGCTGGTCACCGAGGAGCTCGCGGATGGCGGACACGTCACCGTGAACGCCGTCGGCGGCGAGCTGCTGGTGGTCTCGGGTCAGGAAGCATCGCTTCCGCTCGCGGCCTAGTCGCACCCGCTGCACCACAGCATCCGGAAAGCCCCTGCTCGCATCTCGCGGGCGGGGGCTTTCCGCGTGCCAGGGGGAGGCGGCGGGCATACCCTGGACGTACACGAACGAGGGAGAGACGGATGCCGCTGACCGGAGAATACGAGCCAGGAACCGACGGCAGGGCCCGCGACCAGGTCGCCGCGTTCGAGGCGAGCGACGGAGCCGAGGCGAACACCCTGCGCGGCCGGCCGATCATCGTGTTGACCTCGGTCGGTGCGAAGAGCGGCAAGATCCGCAAGACGCCGCTCATGCGGGTCGAACACGATGGCGAATACGTGGTCGTCGCCTCGCAGGGCGGCGCGCCGACACATCCGGTCTGGTACTACAACCTGAAGGACCACCCGTTGGTCGAGCTGCAGGATGGCGCGGTGAAGCGCGACTACACCGCCCGCGAGCTGGATGCCGACGAACGCGAGGTCTGGTGGGAACGGGCCGTCGCCGCCTGGCCCGACTACGCGGAGTACACGAAGCGCACCGACCGGACCATCCCGCTCTTCCTGCTCACCCCCGTCGACTGAGTCCCGGTGTTAGCTGAATGACGGTGTTAGCTGAATGACGGTGCTAGAAGCGCAGTACGGCGCACTCCGGGCGAGGGGCCTGACGCTCGACCTCACCCGGGGCAAGCCGTCGCCGGCCCAACTCGACCTCTCGGACGCCCTGCTCGGCCTGCCCGGCGAGGGCGACTACCGCGACGCCAGTGGCACCGACCTGCGCAATTACGGCGGCGCCGACGGCCTGCCCGAACTGCGGGCGATCTTCGGCGAACTGCTGCAGATCCCGGCCGACCAGCTGCTCGCCTATGGCAACGCGAGCCTCGCGATCATGCACGACACCATCGTGCAGGCGCTGCTGGTCGGCGTGCCGGGCGGCACCGGACCGTGGCGCGACGTGCGCGAGGTCGCGGTGCTCTGCCCGGTGCCCGGCTATGACCGCCACTTCACCATCCTCGAATCCCTCGGGGTGCGGATGATCCCGGTGCCCTTCGTCGACGGACGGCTCGACCTCGACACCATCCGGTCCCTCGTCGCGGCCGACCCGGGCATCCGGGGCATGTGGTGTGTGCCGATGTACTCCAACCCGACCGGTGTCACCTACTCCGTGGACGAGGTCGAAGCCCTGGTCGGCATGGAGACGGCGGCGCCAGACTTCCGCCTGTTCTGGGACAACGCCTACGCCGTTCACCACCTCACCGATGACGAGCCGCTGCCGCTCGACGTGCTGGGAATGGCCGCGCGCGCCGGGCATCCCGACCGGCCATTGGTCTACGCCTCCACGGCCAAGATCACCTTCCCCGGTGCCGGCGTCGCCTTCTTCGGCGGCTCCCGGGCCAACGTCGAATGGATGCGCGCCCGCACGTCCGCGCAGACCATCGGGCCCGACAAGCTCAACCAGCTCCGCCACCTCCGCTTCTTCGGCGACGCCGAGGGCGTGCGTCGGCTGATGCGGGAGCATCGCGCGATCATCGCGCCGCGCTTCGAGGCCGTCGAGCGCATCCTCTCCGCTCGGCTGACGGGCGTCGCCGACTGGACGCATCCGAGCGGCGGCTACTTCGTCAACCTCGAGGTGCCGCGCGGCACGGCCAGCCTGGCGGTATCCCTCGCCGCCGACGCCGGAGTCGCGCTGACCCCGGCGGGAAGTGCCTTCCCGTACCGGGACGACCCCGAGGATGCGAACATCCGCATCGCCCCCACCTTCCCCGCCCTCGACGACCTCGAGGCGGCCATCGAGGCGCTCTGCACCTGCGTGCTGCTGGCCGTCCAACGGTCGAACTAGAGGAAACTCCCCACTATGTCCCCGAAAACCGTGCGATCGGCCCTTAAGGTGACGGTGTGTGGCGTGCCAACAGATCTCAAGACGACTTCGACGAGGAGCCGGCGGATGACCATGCCCGCCCGCATCGACAGGTGACAGCTCCCCACGCTCTCAGCCTCGGTGATCCGAGCTTCCAACCGTCCAACGTCGCCGAGCCGACCTGGGCAAACTGGCGCGCCCAGCTCGCCGGTATCGGCGGCACGTCGCCGCTGCTGCACTTCGTCGACGAACCGCGCACCCGCATCGAGTTGAGCGCCACGCATCCGGGCGGCCTGGCCCAGTTCATCACCGGCAAGACGACCCTGCTCTCCAGCCTGATCCGCGACGACATCGCCCTGCGCGCGGCCAAGCTCGCCGCCGGGGAGATCGCCGCGAAGAGTCTCGAGCTCGCCACCGCTCGCGGCATCGACTCGATCCACCTCGGCATCGGCATCGCGGAGTGGAAGCACGGGGGAGAGAACTTCCGCGCGCCCGTTCTGCTGCGCCCGCTCGCCATCCGTCGCTATGGCCGCGACTTCGAGGTGCGTCTCAAGGGCGCCCCGTTCCTGAACCCCGCGCTCGCCGCGGCGCTGACCGAGCAGTTCCAGATCGCCCTCGACGCGCAGGCCTTCGTCGCGCTCGCCGAAGAGGACGGCTCGTTCAAGCCGAACCCCGTGATCGACCGGCTGCGCGGCCTCACCTCGCACCTCGACTGGTTCAACGTGCAGCCGCGCCTGGTGGTCTCCTCCTTCGCGGATGTCGCCAGCGCCATGACCGCGGACGCCGCAGACCTCGAACACCCCATCCTCGATGCCCTCGCCGGAAACCCCTCCGCGAAGTGGACCGTCGAGGAGAGCTACGCGCCGGTCGAGCCGCAGAACCCCGACCTGCGCACGCCCGAGACCGACACCCTGCTGCTGGATGCCGACGCCGAGCAGGAGAGCGTCGTCGCCCAGATCGCGGCCGGCAACTCGGTCGTCGTGAAGACGCTGCCCGGCACCGGTGCCACCCAGACCATCGTCAACGCGCTCGGCGCGCTGGTGAACCAGAACAAGCGGGTGCTCGTCGTGAGCGCCCGCCGCTCCTCACTGCTCGGCATCGCAGAGCGCCTCGGGGATGTCGGCCTCGCCGGGGTGGCCGTGTCTCCGTCGACACTGCGGCGCGACCTCATCCGTTCGATCGGACGCAACGAGAAGGCCGTCGCGCCCGCCGTCGGTGAGGTGGATGACGCGCTCGTGCGCCTGCGCAAGGTCTTGATCGACTACCGCGGCGCGGTCGCCCGCCGCGACCCTGCCATCGGTGTCTCGGTTCTCGACTGCCTCACCGAGCTGTCGCGCCTCGCCCTGCTGCCGTCGCCGCCGGCGACCACCGCCCGACTGTCGCGCGAATCGGTCGAACTCATGGCCACCGACCGCAGCAGCGCTGCCGAGGCGATCGTGCAGGCCGCGTCACTGGGCGAGTTCCGCTACGGGCCGGCCGACTCGCCCTGGTACGGCGCCAACTTCTCCACCAGCGAAGCGGCGATGCGCGCGCACGGCATCGCCAAACAGCTGCAGCACACCGAACTGCCGCGACTGCTCGAGCGCGCAAACCTCCTCATCGACGGCACGCGCATGCGACCGTTCGAGAGCATCTACGAACTCGGCGTGTACCTGCGACTGCTGATCGACATCCGCGACACCCTGGACAAGTTCCTCCCCGTGGTCTTCGACCGCTCGCTGGCCGAGCTGATCGCCGCAACCTCGTCGCGCAAGGATTCGCCCGAGATGTCGGGCGCGAACCGTCGCCGGCTGAAGAAGCTGGCGCGCGAGTACGTGCGCCCGGGCGTGCACGTGACCGAGCTCAACGAGGCCCTGGTGCGCATCCAGCAGCAGCGGGTGCTCTGGCAGCGCTTCGTCGCCGCCGGTGTCACCCCCGAGGTGCCGATCGGCATCGCCGACGTGCAGGTCGCCTTCCAGCACGTCGCACAGGACCTCGCCTTCCTGGACGAGCCGCTCGGCAACGTCACCAAGGAAGACCAGCTCGCCCACCTCCCGATCCACGTGCTCGTCGATCGGCTCGCCGGTCTCGCCGCGGACTCCGAGGTGCTGCACAACCTGCAGGAGCGTGCGCAGCTGCGCGGCACCCTGCGCGAGCTGCAGCTCGACCCGCTGCTCGTCGACCTCGCCTCGCGTCATGTGCCCGACACCGCGGTCGCGGCCGAGCTCGAGCTCGCCTGGTGGCAGTCCGCCCTGGAATCGCTGCTCGAGACCGACCGCGCGCTGCTCGGGGCGAACACCTCCGTGCTCGACCGTCTCGAGGCCGACTTCCGTCTCGTCGACGAGGCCCACGCATCCGGTGGCGCGCGTCTGATGGCCTGGCAGCTCGCCGAGAACTGGAGCATCGGCCTGGTCGACTGGCCCGAGGAGGCGGCGGCGCTCAAGCGCTCGCTACGCACACACCACGTCGACGCCCGCGACCTGCAGGAGGCGGCGCCGCACCTCTCCCGCACCATCGCCCCGATCTGGTTGGCCTCGCCCTACGAGGTGGCCGGAATCACCGACACGCTGCGTTTCGACACCGTCATCCTGGTGGACGCGGGAGCGACCACCCTCGCCGAGAACGTCGGCGCCATCCGTCGTGGCAAGCAGACCGTCGCGTTCGGCGACCCGATTACGCAGACCCCGAGCCCCTTCGCCATCGCGGTCGCGGGCGACGAGCCGCTCGTCACCTCCCTCGACGACCTGCACGCCGACTCCGCGCTCGCCCGCCTCGGGATGCTGCTGCCTACGCTCGCCCTCACCCGCAGCTATCGCGCCGGCGGCGAGGACCTCGCCGAGCTGGTCAACCGTCGCTTCTACGCCGGCAAGATCGAGTCGTTCCCATGGGCCGGGTCGTTCCTCGGCCACAACAGCATCCGTCTCGACTACGTCGCCGACGGCACCGGCATGCCCGACCCCGAGTCGGGCGGTGTGGAGAGCGTCGACGCCGAGGTAGCGCGTGCCGTGCAGCTGGTGGCCGAGCACGCGACGCAGCGCCCGCACGAGTCCCTCATGGTGATCACCGCCAGTGAAGTGCACGCCGTGCGCGTCCAGCAGGCTGTGCTCGCGGCATCCGTCGGCAACCAGGCGCTGAGTGAGTTCGTGTTGAGCGATCGCAGCGAACCGTTCACCGTGACCACGATCGAACAGTCGGTGGCACAGAGCCGCGACCGGGTCATCTTCTCCATCGGATACGGACGCACCCCGCACGGCCGCGTGCTCTCCGACTTCGGAGCGCTCGGCCGCGAGGGCGGCGAGCGACTGCTCGCGGTCGCCATGACCCGCGCCCGCCGCGCCATGGTGATCGTCACCTGCTTCGAGCCGACCGACATCGACGAGGATCGCATGCACCACGGCGCGATCGCGCTGGCGGAGATCCTCACCGACGTCCAGGCCCGCACTCGCGTTGAGCACGTGCCCGATGACAGCGACCCCATGCTCGTCGACCTCGCCCGGCGGCTCGAGCGTCGCGGGCTGCGCGTCGCCCTCGGGCTACGCGGCAAGCTCGGACTGGTCGCCTCGCACCAGGGGATGTGTCTCACCATCGAGACCGACGCGGTGTTGCAGGAGTCGAGCCTGCGCGAGTCGCTGCGGCTGCGTCCCGACATGCTGCGCCGCCTCGGCTGGCACTACATGCGGGTGCACGCGTTCGAGCTCTTCAGTGACCCGGATGCCGTCGCCGATCGCATCACGACGATGCTGGGTCTCGACACCGCGCCCGTCACCGAGCCGATCCAGATCGTCAGCGCCCAGAACATCAGCGCCGAGAACATCAGCGCCCAGAACATCAGCGGATAGCCCGATGCCCGACGACGCCACGGACCCGCACGACGGGCCCCCAGAGTCAGCGGCGCCCGGGGATGATGCTGCGGCTCAGCCCGCCCGTCGCGCGCGCGTGCGTCGCCGCGTCACCACCGCCCCCGTGCCCGGCACCGACCCGAACCCGTCGCCCGAGCCGACCCGGCACGCCGACAACGAGAACGACGACCGCCTGAAGGCCGACAAGCCGCCGCACTGGGGCTGACCCGCGGCACGTACTCCACGTTTGCCCGAATTTGCAGGTTTCGCGACGCTATTCGTTGCAATTTCGGGCAAACGTGCGGCATGACTCATGTCGAACAGCGAGGACAGTTCGGCGGGCCGGAATGCGCGGGAAGTGCGGCTCATTCAGGCGAGACCGCGCCGCTGGACGGATATTCGGCCGACGGGCACGTCTGACCTGAATTCGGCAAACGCACGAGACAGTTTCGGCAACGCACGAGACAGCAGAGCCCGCGAGGACACGGGCACCAGCGTGCGTGCTACTCCGTGCGCTACTCCGCGTGCTTGCCGCCGCCGGAGGCGCCGGCCTGGGTACCCGCGGCGGTGCTCGGCAGGGTGTGGTCGCCCTCGGGCGATGGCACACCGGCGAGCAGGTCGCGAATCTGGATCAGCAGCTCGGTCTCGGTCGGCGGAACGTCGGCGGGAGCGGCATCCTCTTCCTTCTTGCGCTTGGCGAAGGCGATCTTGCTGAGGTGGTTGATCGGCACGACCAGGGCGAAGTAGACGACAGCAGCGACGATAAGGAACTGGATGACCGCGGCGAGCACGGCCCCGAACATGATCTTCGCCGTTCCGCCACCGACCGTCGGGATGGTGACGATCAGGGCCTCGCTCAACTCCGAGGCGTTGAACAGCGCACCGATGATCGGATTGAAGATGTTGGTGACCAGGGCATTGACGATCGCGGTGAACGCGGTGCCGATGACGACCGCGACCGCGAGGTCGATGACGTTTCCGCGGAGGATGAACTCCTTGAAACCTTTGAGCATGCTGTCTCCTAACCGTGGGGGATCGGCTCCGAGCCTAGGCCCGACCACCACGCCCGGCTAGGAGGCTGGTGTCGACGGCGTGCTGGGCTTCTTCGCCTCGGGCTTGGGTGTGGCGGCGGGAGCCGGGGTGCTCGAACCGGCGTCGGAGCTGGAGCTCGCGGCATCCGTCCCCTTCGTGGGCGTGGCCCGGCTGTCGTTGCGGTAGAAGCCGGAGCCGGTGAACGAGACGCCGATCGAGTTGAAGACCTTGCGCAGCGTCGGCTCTTCGCAGTTCGGGCAGATGACCAGCGAGTCGTCGGTAAAGCTCTGGTGCTGGTCGAACTCGAAGCCGCAGTTGGCGCAACGGTACGAATAGGTGGGCACGGGGAATCCTTCTATGGTGGGGCGATGGAGCGCGGAGGGCGGGCCTAGAACTCGACGATCGCACTGGGGGTGACGGCGCCGTCGACCCCACGGTCGTGCACCTCGGTGGGCACGGAGTCGACGAGCTCGCGATCGAAGATCACAGCATAGACCGGCGGGCACTTCTCCATGGACCCGAGGGTGCGGTCGAAGTAGCCCCGTCCCCACCCCATGCGCATCCCATGACGGTCGACGGATGCCGCGGGCACGATGATGAGGTCGACGTCGTCGAGTGCGCTGGGCGACAGTAGCTCGCCGACCGGCTCGGGCATGCCGAACAGGCCCTCCTGCTCGGTCTCCCCGTCGCCGATGGTCCAGTCGAGAAGGCCGTCGTCCCGCGACACGGGGAAGAGCACGCGCACGCCGTGCTCCTGCGCCCAGTTCAAGAACGGACGGATGTTCGGCTCGTCATTGGCCGACAGGTACGCCGCGATCGTGCGGGCGTCGTAGGCGGTGACCAGGTCACGCAGGTGCGCGCTGATCGTCTCCGTGGCGTGTTCGCGCTCGGTCGCGGTCATATTGCGTCGGCGTTCCCGCAGCTCCGCACGGAGGGCGCGCTTCTGGTGGCTCACCTCGGCGGTCATGTCACAATCCTAAGCTTCCACGCCCTGTAACGATTCCGAAACCGGGCGCCGCTACCCTGTGCCCATGACGTTCCACATCACAAAAGCAGTCATACCAGCAGCGGGGCTAGGAACACGGTTCCTTCCGGCGACCAAAGCGATGCCGAAGGAGATGCTCCCAGTAGTAGATAAGCCCGCCATTCAGTACGTCGTCGAGGAGGCCGTCGGGGCCGGCCTCACCGATGTCCTGATGATCACGGGACGCAACAAGAATGCCCTCGAGAACCACTTCGACCGCGTCGGAGAGCTCGAGGCGACGCTTCTGCAGAAGGGCGACATCGATCGCCTGAAGAAGGTCAATTACGCAACGGATCTCGCCGAGGTGCACTACGTGCGCCAGGGCGACCCGAAGGGCCTCGGTCACGCGGTGCTGCGCGCCCGCATGCACGTCGGCGACGAGCCCTTCGCCGTGCTGCTCGGTGACGACATCATCGATGCGCGCGACGTGCTGCTCGCCCGCATGATCGAGGAGGCAGGCAAGCGCAATGCGACCATCGTCGCGCTGCTCGAGGTCGACCCCTCCGTCGTGCACATGTACGGCGTCGCCACCGTCGAGAAGACCGACGATGACGACGTGGTGAAGGTCACCGGACTGGTCGAGAAGCCGAAGAAGGAGGACGCGCCGTCGAACTACGCCATCATCGGACGCTACGTTCTGCAGCCCCAGGTGTTCGACATCCTGGCGCACACGCCTCCGGGAAAGGGTGGAGAGATCCAGCTGACGGATGCGTTGCAGACCCTCGCCGCGAACGAGAGTCTCGCGGGCGGCGTCTACGGTGTCGTCTTCCGCGGCCGTCGCTACGACACGGGTGACCGCCTCGACTACATCAAGGCCATCGTGCAGTTGGCTGTAGACAGAGAGGACCTCGGTCCCGAACTCCGTCCGTGGTTGAAGGAGTTCACCGATACTCTCGACTAATTGATCCCTGCGGGGCGGATGTCGCCGTCCGCCCCGCTGACCGAACTGGACGATATCGGTGGCTACTCCCATCCCCACTCTGCGTGAGGGGAACGTGACGATCCGACCGATCCGGCTGAGGGATGCGCGGCAGCTCGAACGCGAGCTGCTCGACAACCGCAGCTGGTTGCGCACCTGGGAGGCGACAAACCCCCACGGCGCGATGTCGTTCGACGTGCGATCGAGCATCCGGAGCCTGCAGGCCAACGCGCGTGCAGGCTTCGGAATGCCGTTCGCCATCGAGTACGACGGCGAATTCGCCGGCCAGCTCAACGTCTCGAGCATCACCTACGGCTCCCTCTCGTCGGCGACGATCGGCTACTGGGTGTCCGAGCGCTTCGCGGGCCTGAACGCGACGCCGACCGCGGTCGCGCTCGCCACCGACTACGCCTTCTTCCAGGCCGGGCTGCACCGCATGGAGATCTGCATCCGGCCCGAGAACATCCCGAGCCTGCGTGTGGTCGAGAAGCTCGGCTTCCGCTACGAGGGGCTGCGGCGACGATACATCCACATCAACGGCGACTGGCGCGACCACTTCTGCTTCGCCCTGGTCGTGGAAGAACTCCCGACCGGCGTGCTGCGGCGCTGGCTCGACGGCCGGGTACCGGCGGGCGCCGGAGTCGTGCCAGAGGCCGACCGCATCGCGGCGCAGGTTCCGGGGATCTTCCCGCGCTAGTTTGCGTGGTCCGTGGGCGAACACGCCCGGTTAATGGGGCGCTTAAGGTCTGATGACTCGTACGGTAGGCACATGCCAGTCGACGGGTTCGGGTCCAGTCTGATCATCGCGCTCGCCGCTGTGCTCTGGCTCGCCTACCTCGTGCCCACCTGGCTGCGTCGTCGCGAGTACCTTTCGACCGAGCGCAACGCCATCCGCCTGCAGCAGACGCTGCGCGTGATGGCGGAATCGGCCGAGATCCCCGCACAGGTGCGCGCCGAGACCACCGCCCGCAGCGCCGCAGAGCAGGAGCGGGTGCTGCGCCAGGAGAACAAGCGTCTCGCCGCCATCGCCGAAGCTCAGGATGCCGCGGCCGCCCGTGCCGCCGCCCGCCGTCTCGCAGAACTCCAGCCCGCCATCGCCGCGGATGTCGCCATCGCCTCGCCGGCGACGCGTCGCCTGCGCCGGTCGCGCATCGTCACCTCCGTGGTGCTGCTCATCGCCCTGGTCGCCACCGGCGTCGGGGTCGCGCAACTGCTCGCCACCGGCGCGGTGGCGGTGCTGGTCGGCGGGGGGATCGTGACCGTCGGGTCGCTCGTGATGCTGGGGCAGCTGGCATCCGTCGCCCGCGCTCGCGCCGAACTCGTGCGCAGCCTGCGGGCCCGCCCCGTGGTCGCCGCCGAGCGCCCGAAGGCGCAGCCGCGGCCTCAGGTTCCCGCCGCGGTGCGTCAGGCCAGCTGGACCCCGGTTCCGCTGCCCAAGCCGCTGTACATGTCGAAGCCGCAGGCCGATCGCGCACTGGAGGCCTCGCTCGAGGCGGCGGCCGAGCTGCGTCAGGCGGCAGCGGATGCCCAGCGCAAGCAGCGCGAGGCGGAACAGCAGCCCAACGTCTCGCCCATCCGCCCCGCCGCTGTGCCTGCTTCGGTGCCGAGCCGGTTCGCGAGCATGGGGATCATCGAGCCGACCGAGACGTCGAAGACGGACCTCGACGCCGTGCTCGCCCGCCGCCGCCGCGTCGGCTGACGCGCCTGCCGGCTGACTACGTAGGTCGCGAGCGGTCGCAGCGTCCTTCGACAGGCTCAGGACCCGGTTACCGTGGTCCCGGAGCCTGTCGATGGGCGGGTACCGCTCGACCGGCGGCGCGTGACAAAACGGGCCGCGCTCTCGTGATAATGTTGCAACGCACTGCGGGCCCTTGGCGCAGTTGGTAGCGCGCCTCGTTCGCATCGAGGAGGTCAGGAGTTCGAATCTCCTAGGGTCCACCACTGCAGCACGAAGCCCCGCTCG
>JBEVGK010000189.1:0-4076 GCA_040511795.1 Lacisediminihabitans sp.
AGGTCGTTCACCACATCGAAGTAGACCACCTTGCCCCTCCAGCTGCCGCCATCGGGTGCCTCCACGATCGGATCGCTCACCCCCGCGACGACGTGGGCGTTCGTGATGACGCGACCCGGGGAGACGACGAATCCGCTGCCGGTCTGGTTCTGTCCACAGAAGTAGGCGTTGCCGGTGATCTTCATCACGGAGTGCGCCGCCTTCTCCTGCGCGGTGTTCGCCGCTCCCGTGGGGATCGGTACGGGTTTCCCGATCCCGATCGAGTCGAGCACCCGCGGGATGCCCTCCTGAGTGACCGCGGACCGCACCTGTGCCTCCAGCTCGCGAACCGGAGCGGGGGTGACCTGGTCGATCAGCGCGACCACCCGCGACGAGGAGATCGCCTGGGACAGCACCGGCACCCCGAGCGCTCCGATGGCGAAGGCGAGCATGGAGATGACCACGGCGGTGGCGGCGATGCTCACGACGCCACCGAAGAACCGGTCCAGGCCACGGAGCGGACCCTTCACCACGCCGGTGCGGATGGCGCGCCCCACGATCGTGCCCAGGGTGATACCGATCCCGATCAGCCCGAACACTGTGAGCAGCACGATGGGCAGCCGCCATACCGTGGTGCCGACCCAGCTGGTGACCAGCGGGATGGCGAAGAACGCGGCCACGGCACCGAGCACCGCGCCGAGGATGCTGGCGAGGCTGAGGGTGAGACCGCGACGGAAGCCGTAGATCAGGTAGCCGACGAGCACCATGACGAGCAGCAGGTCGAGCGCGATGGGCGCCAGATTCGTTGGCGTCCACCAGGGCAGCGAGCCGAGCATCCGTACCTCGTCCCCTTCTCGGCTGCCGGCGGAGGATCCGCGGCGGCGTCGCAGGAACTCCAGTATCCGTGATGAGGGCGAAACTGCCGCCGATTACGCAGCGGGTCGAGGGCATTTGTTCAGGCAGCGGGGGCAGAATCGGCGGATGCTGCGCCGCCATCCCCTGCTCGCCCTGTTCACGATCGGCTATCTGGCCGTCGTGGCCTGGGTCACGCTCGGGCCGCAGCCCCTCGATGCCGCCGGTGGCCGGACACTGTTCCGACTGCTGCGGTTCTTCGGCAACCACGACGCCACCCAGTGGATCACCTACGACCGGGTGCAGTTCCTCGCGAACATCGCCATGTTCGTTCCGGTCGGCCTGCTGTTCCTGCTGGTGCTCGGTCGACGGCGCTGGTGGCTGGCGATCGCGGCGGGAGTGCTCGCGACGGTGGCCATCGAGCTTGCGCAGCGCGGAATCCCCGGACGCGTATCCGACCCGAACGACGTGCTCGCCAATTCGGTCGGCGCGGTGATCGGCGTCGTCGCGGCGCTGGTGATCACGACGCCGGCGGCCCTGCGCGATCGCCGAGCCCGGCAGCAGGCCGAGCTCGCGGCTGCACGATCGGCCGCACGACCGGCTGTCAACGACGCAGCTCCCCGGCCGCGGGGTTCTGCGACCGGAGAGCTGACGCTGCGCCGCTGACCGAGCGCGAGGCGCGGAGTGTGGCGCTGAGCGCGGGTTAGGCGTCCTTGTGCTTGCGCGGCAGGGTGAGCAGCGTCGACAGGCTCACGAAGATCAGGAGGAACGCGGCGACGGTGATGAACACGTTGACGGCGAGACCCGGCAGGAAGAAGCAGACGATGCCGGCGATGATCGACAGGATGCCACTGACCCAGCCGAGCCAGGCCGGCTTCAGCGCACCACCGGCAGAGGCCGAGATGTCGAGGATGCCTTCCGAGATCCAGGCGATGCCGATGAGCAGGCCGATGGCGAGCAGCGAGGTGAAGAGGTTGCTCAGCGCGAGGTAGCCCGCGATGACCACGAGCACGCCGAGCAGACCGGTCAACCAGCGCTGGCCCGTGGTGAGCAGGGGAGCGGTGAACGCCGCCACGATCCGGAAGATGCCGGATGCGAGCAGATACGCCCCGAACAGGATGGCGATCGTGTACAGGGAGGCGCGCGGCCAGACCAGCGCCGCGATGCCGAGCACGAGACCGAGGATGGAGACCGCGATGAGTGCACTGCGGTGCACCCGGAGCAGTCCGGTGAGGCTGGGGAAGAGCGAGGTGGAAGTGGAAGTGGACATCGAAGCTCCTTGCCGTTTGCGGTGAACTCAGTGTGGCAGCGCGCGTGGGCGAATGCATCGGAAGAATGACTGAGAAAGACCCAACTGATCCCGGCAGGGCTAGGTGCCCGGGCCCTGGCGCTAGATTCGTAGCGATGACGGACAGCGCAGCAGAGACTCGGGCACGCAACCTCGCCCTTCTGGTCGCCGGCACCTTCTTCATGGAGAATCTCGACGGCACCATCCTCGTCACGGCCGTCCCCAGCATCGGGCGCGACCTCGGGGTTCCTCCCGTCGCCGTGGGCGTGACCATCACCGCCTATCTGCTGACCCTGGCGATGCTCATCCCGCTGAGCGGGTGGATCACCCGGCGCTTCGGCTCGCGGCGGGTCTTCCTCAGCGCGATCGTCGTCTTCACCCTGGCCTCGGTGCTCTGCGCAGCCAGCAGCACCCTCCCGGAGCTGACCGCCGCCCGGGTGTTGCAGGGCTTCGGGGGAGCGATGATGGTGCCGGTCGGCAGGCTCGCGGTGCTGCGCGCCACCGACAAGAGCGGACTGGTGCGGGCCGTCGCCCTGCTCACCTGGCCGGCACTGGCCGCACCCGTCATCGCTCCAGTGGTGGGCGGCGTCCTCACCACCTACGCCAGCTGGCACTGGATCTTCCTCATCAACGTTCCGCTCGGGGTGGTCGCCTTCGTCTTCGCCCTGCGCCTGGTGCCGCGCGAGCTGCCGGAGCATCCGGCACGGCTCGACTGGGTCGGTCTTCTCCTCAGCAGTGCCGGACTCGGTTCGCTGGTCTATCTCGCCTCTCTGCTCTCCGACGGCGATCCGAGCGGCCTCGAGGTGCTGCTCTGGGCGATCGGGGGCCTGGCGGCGCTCGCCGCCGCCGTGTTCTGGCAGTTGCGAGTACGGCATCCGCTGTTCGACCTGGCGGCCCTGCGCGTCGAGACGTTCCGGGTCGCCCATGCCGGCGGCTCGCTGTTCCGACTCGCGGTCAATGCGGTGCCGTTCCTGTTGCCGCTGCTGTTTCAGGAGCGCTTCGGCTGGTCGCCGGTGCTCTCCGGCGCCCTGGTGCTCTTCGTCTTCGTCGGCAACATCGCGATCAAGCCCGCAACGACGCCCCTGCTGCGCCGTTTCGGCTTTCGCCCGGTGCTCATCGTCGCGAGTGCCTGCGCGGCGCTGAGCATCGCCCTCATGGCGGTGATCTCGGTCGACACACCGCTCTGGGTCATCGCGGCCCTGCTCATGTTCTCGGGTGCGGCGCGTTCCACCGGCTTCACCGCGTACAACACCATCGCCTTCGCCGACATCGACCGCGCAGAGATGACGGATGCCAACACCCTCGCCTCCACGCTGCAGCAGGTCGCCGCGGGGTTCGGGGTGGCCATCGGTGCCCTCGCTCTGCGCGCGGGCGGCCTGCTCACCCCGCAGACTCCGGTCTCCTCACCGGAGAACCCGGCCTTCGTCGTCGCCTTCCTCGTGGTGGCGGCGCTCACGGTGCTGGCGACACTCGAATCGCTCGCCCTCTCCCGAGACGCCGGCTCGGCGATCCGTCCCGCCGCCGCTCGACCGCGGGCATCGTGATTGCGACCTCCCGGTCTGCTAAACTCCCAAGGTTGCCGTCAAACGGCCGCGGATAAAGAGAGCTCGCACATTCCGGTGTCGGGCACCGCGCAACGAGAGAGAGGGGTCTTCTATGCCTTTAGCACCAGAAGCCAAGAAAGCGATCATCGACGAGTACGCCACCCACCCAGGTGACACGGGCAGCCCCGAGGTGCAGGTCGCAATGCTGACCGCACGCATCAAGGATCTCACCGAGCACTTGAAAGAGCACAAGCATGACCACCACTCGCGTCGTGGCCTGCTTCTGCTGGTCGGACAGCGTCGTCGCCTGCTGGGCTACCTGCAGGACGTCGACATCAACCGCTACCGCGCGTTGATCGAGCGCCTCGGCCTGCGCCGCTAGGTCTGCGCCGCTAGGTGCCAGACCGACCTGG
>JBEVGK010000190.1:0-4124 GCA_040511795.1 Lacisediminihabitans sp.
CGCAGCTCGCCAAGATGACCGCGCGCCACGAGGGCAACCTGAGCTTCCCTGTTGTGATCCGCGTGCCCTACGGCGGTCACGTCGGCGCGGTCGAGCACCACCAGGAGAGCCCGGAGGCGTACTTCGCGCACACGCCGGGCCTCCGCGTGGTGAGCCCGAGCACCCCGCACGACGCGACTGCTGTGCAGTGGCACCGCGGATGCGCCGAAGTCGACGGGCCCCTTGTGCCAGTAGCGGCTCTTCGGTTCGAAGAACAGCACCGGGTCGTTCGAGGCAATCGCCTCCTGGATCATCCAGTAGGCGTCGTTCGGGGTGCTCGGGCTCACCAGGCGCAGGCCGGGGGTGTGCGCGAAGTACGCCTCCGGGCTCTCCTGGTGGTGCTCGACGGCGCCGATGTGGCCGCCGTACGGCACCCGGATGACGACGGGCATCGACAGCAGACCCTCATGCCGACTGGTCAACTTCGCCAGCTGGGTGGTGATCTGGTCGAAGGCCGGGAAGATGAAGCCGTCGAACTGGATCTCGCAGACCGGGCGGTAGCCGCGCATAGCGAGGCCGACGGCGGTGCCGACGATGCCGGACTCGGCAAGTGGGGTGTCGAAGACCCGGTTCGTGCTGAACTCGGCCTGCAGTCCCTCGGTCACCCGGAAGACCCCGCCGAGTGGGCCGATGTCCTCGCCCATCAGCAGCACCTTGGGGTCGTCCTGCAGGGCCTTCTTCAGTCCGGCGTTGAGGGCCTTGACGAGCGGCAGCTCTGTGGTCGTCCCGATGTCGGTAGCGGTGGTGGTGTCGGTAATGGTCACGCCTCTCCTCCGAACGACGCCTCGTAGTCGGCCAGCCACTGCTTCTGCTCCGCCATGACGGGGTGCGGCTCCGAATAGACGTTGTCGAAGATCTTGTCGCTGTCAGGGATCGGCAGGTCGACCGTGCGGTGACGCAGATCGGCGGCGAAGTCATCCGCTTCGGTATCGATCCGAGCGAAGAACGCGTCGTCGGCCCCGCGGCTGCGCAGGAACTTCTCGAAGCGCGTGATCGGGTCTTTGAGTACCCAGTCGGCGACGACCCCGCTCTCGCGGTACTTGGTCGGGTCGTCGCTGGTCGTGTGCGCGCCGATGCGGTAGGTGAAGGCCTCGATCAGGCGGGGGCCGCCGCCGCTGCGGGCGTCGTCGAGGTTCTTACGGGTGACGGCGTAGCTGGCAAGCACGTCGTTGCCGTCGATCTGGATGCCCGGGATGCCGAAGCCGATCGAGCGCTGGAACAGCGGGATTCGTGACTGCACGCTCACCGGCACGGAGATCGCCCACTGGTTGTTCTGCAGGAAGAAGACCTCGGGGGCCTGGAAGCTGGCGGCGAAGACGAAGGCCTCGCTGACGTCCCCCTGGCTGGTGGAACCGTCGCCGAAGTAGACGATGACCGCCTCGTCCCGGTCCACGTCGCCGGTACCGGTCGCGCCATCGAGCGTGACGCCCATCGCATAGCCGGTGGCGTGCAGGGCCTGCGACCCGAGCACCAGCGTGTAGAGGTGGAAGTTGCCGTGATCGGCCGGGTTCCAGCCGCCGTTGGTGGTGCCGCGCATGATCTTGACGATTTCGAACACGTCGAGGCCGCGGATCATCGCGACGGAGTGCTCGCGATACGACGGGAAGATGTGGTCCTGGCGGCGAGTGGCGCGCGCCGAGCCGACCTGCGCGGCCTCCTGGCCGTGGCTCGGTGGCCATAGGGCGAGCTGGCCCTGGCGCTGCAGGTTGGTCGCTTCGAGGTCGAAGCGGCGGGTCACCACCATGTCGCGGTGGAACTGACCCAGGTCGTCGTCGCTCAGAGCCTCGATGTAGGGCAGGTACTCGGCAGCGACGCCGCCGGTCTGGAGCACACCGTCGGGAGAGAGGAGTTGCACCATCGATGCATCGTTCGTGAGTGTTTCGTCTGCCACGGAGACCTCGCAGTCCTGGATCGGCCTTCGCGAGAAGGGTGGGCGGTCGTGCCGCCGAGCTGGCGCCGAGTTTCTAATCTAGCCCGGGGTTTTCGAGCGTACTTGGTAGAGAACGAACAACCTCTTCCGAAGCCTTTAGGAGAGAAGCCACAGACTCTTTCTCTCCGATGGAGATGCGGATGCCGTCGGCACCGAGCGCGCGCGCCACGATTCCGTGCTCGGTGAAAATCTCGGCTGCGCGCTCGGTGAAGTGTTTGGTCTCGAGCCAGATGAAGTTGCCGTGCGGCCTCGGACTGTCCCAACCCTGCTTGCGGAGCGCGCTCCAGATCTCGTCCCGGAGCAGCGCGAGGGCTTGGACACGCTCGAACAACTCGTCCTCGTGATCCAGCGACGCGAGCGCCGCGCGCTGCGCCTGATCGGTGACGGAGAGTGGGATCGCGGTGCTGCGGGCGGCGTTGAGAATGTACTCGGGGCCGACGGCATAGCCGATACGCAGCCCCGCGAGTCCGTAGGCCTTCGAGAAAGTACGCAGAACGACGAGGTTGGGGTAGCGCCCGGTGAGAGTGCGGCCGTTGACGACCGCGCTGTCGGTGACGAACTCGATGTAGGCCTCGTCCAGCACCACCAGCACATCGAGGGGCACGAGTTCCATGAACTGCTCGAACTCCTGCGCGGTGACGATCGACCCGGTCGGGTTGTTCGGCGAGCAGACGATGACCACCCGGGTGCGCTCCGTGAGGGCGGCGGCCATGGCGTCGAGGTCGTGCCGACCGTCTGCCTGGATCGGTACCTGCACGCTAGTCGCGCCGGCGACGGCGACGAGCCCTGGATAGGCCTCGAATGAGCGCCAGGCGTAGAGCACCTCGTCGCCGGGCACCGCCGCGGCCTGGATGAGCTGGGAGAGGATCGATACGGAGCCCGCACCGAGGTGCACCTCGGCGAGGCCGACCCCGAACCGCTCGGCGAGGCGGGTGCGGACGACGAGCCCGGACGCATCCGGGTAGCGGTTGATGGGAGACGACGCGATCGCCTCCCGCACGGCATCGAGAGGTTCGAAGGGATTCTCGTTCGACGAGAGCTTGAACGCGTCGTCGGCGGCGGGTTTGCCCTGTTTGTATGCGGCGAGCGCCACGATCTCCGGGCGGAGGCGCACGGGGGGCTGGCGATCTGCAGTCATACCCTCCAGCTTATGGGGCCCTCGTTGCCGTGCTGTCGGGAGGCGGGCATAGTGGTCGCATGACCCGATTCCTTGTTCGCTTGATCATCAACGCCGTGGCGCTGTGGCTGACCACCCTGATCGTCGCGGGAGTGACGGTCGTACCGTGGGAGGACGGGGTCGCCCCCACGATCTTCACCTACCTGCTTGTGGCCCTGATCTTCGGCATCGTGAACGGCGTGATCGGCGGCATCATCCGCGTCGTCGCCCTGCCCCTCTACATCATCACCCTCGGACTCATCTCCTTCATCGTCAACGGCCTGCTCCTCCTACTGGTCAGCGGCATCTCCACCATCATCGGTTTCGGGCTGCGGGTCGAGAGCTTCTGGTGGGGAGTGCTCGGTGCCCTCGTACTCGGTGTGTTCAGCTGGATCATCGGGCTCATCCTGCGCCCCTTCATGCGCGTCGGGAACTGAGCACCCCGCACCTCACCCACCCACCGGCGTGGTGCGAACGGAGCGGTAGGTCGTCGAACTGACCGGGGTCGCCGTCTCGGTGAAGTCGGCGAACCGGCGATGCACCTCCAGCACCCGTCCCTCGGTCGCGCCGTCGAGCAGCATGGCGGTGTCGCGGTAGGCGGGCAGCATGTGCGCCGGAAAGTACTGGTCTGAGGTCGCCGCCGGCAGGCCGGTGACGTCGCGCCGCACCAGCACCGGGTCGGAGGAGATCCACTCGCCGGCGGTGGCCGGCACGATGTCGCCGGTGTGCTCGACCGCGATCCACGGCACATCGTGCGGCACCGAGACATCCGCGGCTGGAGCGCCCAGCGTGTAGAGCCCGCGCACGTCGTAGTCGCCTGAGCTCGCCACGAGCGCGGCGACGAGGCCGCCCTGAGAGTGCCCGGTGATCATCACCGGATTCTCCGACGTGATCCCCGCCTCGGCCATCGCCTGCTCGACCGCGCGCACCGAGCCGGCATCACCGGAGGCGATGCCGTTCAGGTTGCTGGTCATGTCCCAGGGTTCCGCACCGCCGCCG
>JBEVGK010000191.1:0-3300 GCA_040511795.1 Lacisediminihabitans sp.
GTCGCGCACCGCGATGAAGTCGGCGAAGTGCGGATACAGCCCCGCGAGCGACTCCGCGTGTTGATAGTGCATCTTTCCCCAGTGCGGCCGCCCGCCGTAGCCGCGCATGATCGCCTCGACCGCGCGGAAGTACTCCTCCGGGTCGTCACGGAAGTGTCGATGCACGGCGATGTAGCCGGAGTCCCGCCCGTGTGCGGTGGAGAGCCAGTTGGGGTCGGCAGCGGTGACCCGCACCTCGATGGGGAAGGAGATGCGCCATCCGCGGTCCTCGATCAGGGCGCGCACCTCGCGGAGGGCTGCCGGCACCGCGCTGCGCGGGATCGAGTACTCCATCTCGCGAAAGCGCACGGTGCGCGGGCTGACGAAGACCCGGTGCGAGTGGTCGGTGAAGTCGCGGTTGCCGACCAGCGTGGTCGCCAGACGGTTGATCGCCGGCGTCGCATTCGGCGCGATGCGACCGACGGTGCACATGAGGGCCAGAGCGCCGTTGCTGAGCAGGCGGTCCTCCCACCACTCCGCCACCGGATGCAGCGGCGAGCGCTCGGCATCGCCCGGCAGCCGCGTGTTCGACTTGGTCGACACCCCGTCGGTGTGCGGCCACCAGTAGAACTCGAAGTGGTCGGCGGAGGTCGCGCGGTGCTCGAACTCGGCGAGTACCGCATCCAGCTTCTCCGGGCGTTCCACCGCACTGAGCAGGAAGGCGGGCACGCACTGCACGGTCACGTCGACGATCACCCCGAGCGCCCCGAGCCCCAGGCGCACGGCGGGCAGCAGCTCGGCGTTCTTCGTCTCGCTGACCCGCAGGATGGATCCGTCGCCGGTCACCAGCGTGACCCCGACGACCTGGGTGGCGAGACCGCCGAACCGCGCACCGGTGCCGTGCGTGCCGGTGGAGATCGCGCCGGCGATGGTCTGCCGATCGATGTCCCCCATGTTGGTGAGCGCCAGGCCGTAGGGGCGCAGGATGTCCGGCAGCTGGTGCAGATTGGTCCCGGCCCCGAGCGTGACCTGGCCGAGCGCCCCGTCGACGGCGACGACGCCCTCGATCCACCCGACATCGAGCAGCACACCGTCGGTGGCCGCGATCGCGGTGAAGCTGTGCCCGGCGCCGACCGTCTTCACGGTCAGGCCCTGTGCTCCTGCCCACCTCACGATGTCCACGATCTCGCCGACGTTCGTCGGACGTGCGATCCAGGTGGGGTTGGAGCTCTCGGAGCGCCCCCAATTGCGCCAGATGCCGCCTGGCGCGAGCACGCCCGGCCTGGTCTCGGCAGTTTCCGTGCTCACAGGAAGACTTTCCCTTCTCCGCGGTAGGTCAGTTCGGCGCCGATCAGGCGTCCGCCATCGACGATGGCGAAACCGTTCAGGTGCTCGCTCAGTTCGCCCGCCTTGGTGTGCCGCAGCCACACCGTGTCGCCGATCTGCAACGCCGCGGCTCCGGGCCCGGTGAGCGGTGTCTGCACCTCGCCGGCCATCTCGCGCGCGACCAGCTTGGTGTCGCGCGGCCAGGCCACCAGGGGCAGTCGCGAGGCGTCCGGCGGGCCGGATGCGACCCATCCGCCACCCAGCAGCGTCGCGATCTCGGGACGCGGCTTGCGCACCACCGAGAGGGCGAAGGCCGCTGCGGGGGCCGGTGAGAAGTGCGTGTAGTGGTCGAACAGGTGCGGGCCGAACAGTCCGCTGCCGGCAGCGATCTCGGTGACCGCGGCCTCGGCGCTGGTGCTCTCCAGCGACCCCGTACCGCCCCCGTTGACGAACTCGAGGTCGGCGAGTTCACGCAGCGAAGCCACCACGGTGGCACGGCGGTCGGCGAGTTCGGCGATCGACTGCCGCTGGATCCAGCGGGTGACGGCCCCCATCGCCGGGTTCGCCGGATCGTTGATCAGCCCGGCGACCTGGCCCTCGTAGGCCATCGTGCCCACCAGCGCGAATCCGGGTCTACCGACGATCTGCTCGGCGAGCTCCCTCGCCTCCGCGGGCGTGGTCACCGGCGAGCGCCAGGTGCCGACGTGGCCGAGCAGCCGGGAGTTCCAGGAGGCGTCGAATTCGAGGCAGACCCGGATGGTCTCGCGGCGCGACGGGTCGAGGACGGCGTCGATGACGTCGAGCTGATCGACCGAGTCGATCATCAGGGTGACACGGGAGGCGAGTTCAGGGTCGGTGGCGAGCTGGCGGATCGCAGACCGGTCGACGGTCGGATAGCCGACCACGACATCCTCGATCGCCTCGTGCCGGTCGTCGCCGGTGGCGAGCCAGAGCGCCTCGGGGAGGGTGTAGGCGAGCACGCCGGAGTATCCCGGCAGGGCGAGCACCGCATCCAGCACC
This sequence comes from Lacisediminihabitans sp., assembly GCA_040511795.1. Classification (GTDB taxonomy): domain Bacteria; phylum Actinomycetota; class Actinomycetes; order Actinomycetales; family Microbacteriaceae; genus Lacisediminihabitans. The sequence goes on from JBEVGK010000191.1 coordinate 2,326, forward strand.
CCGCGCACCCGGATGGACTTGCTCGCCACGCGGATGGTGGTTCCGTTCGCCCGGCGCAGCATCTCGAAGGCGTTGTGGGCGAGGGCGGGACGGTAGATCGCCCCGAACGGTGGATCGAGTTCCGCCGTCGCCGTGCTGAGCATGGGCCAATAGGACGCGGGCTGGGTCCACGGTGCCTGGATCTGCGGTCGCAGCGTGATCGACATCAGCGCACCGACTTCACGGGGAGCACGGCGATCGCACCGAGCAGGGCGGCAAGGGCCGCCAGCAGGAACAGTCCGACGAAGCCCGACAGCGCCGCCACGATGAGGGCACCGATCAGTGGGGCGAAGGCCTGGGGCACCGCGGTGGCGATGTTCATGATGCCGAGGTCTTTGCCGCGACTGTGGGCATCCGGCAACACCTGGGTGGCGAGCGCCTGATCGACCGAGAGGAAGCAGCCGTAGCCGAGACCGAGGATGCCGGCAGCGACCATCGCCACTTCGTACGACGGCACCAGCGCCAGCATGAGCGCGGCGACCGCCTGCAGGGTCGAGGAGACGAAGACGAAGGGCTTACGGCGGCCGATGCGGTCGGACACCCGGCCGGCGACGAGAGATGCGACCACAACGAAGACCAGGTAGATCAGAACGAGCATGATCAGGTCGTTCTCGGCGTCTTTGCGGTGCAGGCCGTATTGGAGGAACTGGAGAAGCAGTGCGGTGCCGAAGGCGTTGCCGAAGTTGGCCAGCACGCGGCTCGTGAGGGTCCAGCCGAAGTCGGGATGCTCGCGCGGGCTGATCCAGAACCCCGCGATCATCGCCTCCATGGTCAGTCTCTGGCGGTCTTTCTTCTGGAGCACGGCATCCGGCACGAACAGCACGAAGGGCAGCACCAGCACCACGACCAGCACGGCGACGACGGTGTAGCCGACGAAGGTGGAGAGCATCAGGGTGGTGACCAACAGCAGACCGAGAATGGTGCCGATCGCCTGCG
>JBEVGK010000192.1:0-6089 GCA_040511795.1 Lacisediminihabitans sp.
AGCCAAACCGGGAGGCGTGTCGCGCAAAACGTCGTTCGCCTGCGAATCTACGCGCCGAGAGAAGCTCGGAACGGGGGCTGTACACGCCGTCTGATGCGGGTTTATAGTTCGTTTTTCGCACCAGTAGGTGCGATCTCTCCGTTGTGCCGGATGCGAGACTCGAACTCGCACGCCCTTTCGAGCAAAGCATTTTGAGTGCTCCGCGTCTGCCATTCCGCCAATCCGGCGCACGTGGACTCTGGTCAGAATACCGTAGGGTTGACTCCGTGACCGACCAAGAAACTGCACCGCAAACCCCCCGCCGCGTCGTTGTGGCCGAAGACGAGTCGCTGATCCGGCTCGACATCGTCGAGACACTGCGGGACAACGGCTTCGAGGTCGTCGGCGAGGCCGGCGACGGCGAGACCGCTGTGGCACTCGCCACCGAGTTGCGCCCCGACCTCGTCATCATGGACGTGAAGATGCCGCTGCTCGATGGCATCTCCGCCGCGGAGCGTCTCACCAAGAACCACATCGCCCCGGTCGTGCTGCTCACCGCGTTCAGCCAGAAGGAACTGGTCGAGCGCGCCACGGAGGCCGGAGCGCTGGCCTACGTGGTCAAGCCCTTCACCCCGAACGACCTGCTGCCGGCGATCGAGATCGCTCTCGCCCGGTACGCCCAGATCATCACGCTCGAGGCCGAGGTCAGCGACCTGGTCGAGCGGTTCGAGACCCGCAAGCTCGTCGACCGCGCCAAGGGTCTGCTCAACGAGAAGATGGGCCTCAGCGAGCCCGAGGCCTTCCGCTGGATCCAGAAGGCGTCGATGGATCGTCGCCTCACCATGCACGATGTCGCCCAGGCGATCATCGAGCAGCTCAGCGCGAAGAAGTAGCGCCGGCTCCGTTCTCTGCGGGCGTTCGCTGCCGCCAGGGCGTCAACTCACCAACCCCGCCGAATTGCGGGTGTGACTAGTCGACACCCGCACCTCGGCAGGGTTCGCGACTAGACGACCGCGCGTTACCGGTCGCGGAGCATGTTCGTCATACGCACGGTCGACAGCCGCCGCCCCTGCTCGTCGCGCATGACGATCTCGTGCGTTGCGAGGGTGCGGCCGAGCACGAGCGCGGTGCAGGTTCCGGTCACGATCCCCTCGGTCACCGACCGACTGTGGGTCGCGTTGATCTCGATGCCGACCGCATACCGACCGGGGCCGGCGTGGATGGCCGAGGAGACCGATCCGAGGGTCTCGCCGAGCACGACGTGCGCGCCGCCATGCAGCAGCCCGATCACCTGCGTGTTGCCCAGGACGGGCATGGTCGCGACCGAGTGCTCCGCCGAGAGTTCCAGAAACTCGAAGCCCATCTTGCGGGCCAGCGCGCCGCCCCCTGTGTTGATCAGACGATCGACGAGTTCGGGGTCGAGGTCGGCGGGGAAGGTCGTCATCGGCGTCCTAAAGAGAGTGGTTGCGGGAGGGCTTCGGCCTGTCGGGGGCCACCGTTAGGCTGGCTTCCGTGCCGGACAACGAAAAGCCTACCCTCCTGATAATCGACGGGCATTCGCTCGCATTCCGGGCCTTCTATGCCCTCCCGGTCGACAGTTTTCAGAACCGCGAAGGCCAGCACACGAACGCCATCCACGGCTTCATCTCGATGCTGCTCAACCTGGTGGCGAATGAGAAGCCGACCCACCTCGCGGTCGCATTCGACATCTCCCGGTACTCCTTCCGCACCCGCGAGTATCCCGAATACAAGGGCACCCGTGGGGAGACCCCGAGCGAGTTCGTCGGCCAGATCCCGCTGCTCGAAGAGGCGCTGCACGCCATGGGGATCACGACAGTGACCAAGGAGGACTACGAGGCCGACGACATCCTCGCCACCCTCGCCACCCGCGGAGCCGCGGAGGGCTATCGCGTGCTGGTGGTCTCCGGTGACCGGGACGCCATCCAGATGGTGACGGATGACGTCACCCTCCTGTACCCCAACGCGCGCGGTGTCTCCGAGCTCAAGCGCTACGACCGCGATGCCGTCTTCGAGCGTTACGGCATCGAGCCGGCACAGTATCCCGACATCGCCGCCCTCGTCGGCGAGACCAGCGACAATCTCATCGGCATCGACAAGGTGGGAGAGAAGACCGCGGTCAAGTGGATCACCCAGTACGGCAGCCTCGACGAGGTGCTGGCCCACGCCGACGAAATCAAGGGTGTGGTCGGCGAGAAGCTGCGCGAGCAGCAGGATCGCGCCGTCCGCAACCGCAAGCTCAACCACCTGCTCACCGACGTCGCCCTCCCCGTCGGTCCGGACGACCTGGCCCGCCGCCCGCTCGACGAGGCCAAGGTACGCGAGGTCTTCGACAAGCTGCAGTTCCGCACCCTGCTCGACCGGGTGCTGAAGCTGGCGGCCGCCGCGGGCGACGATGTGTCGACGGCCATGGCGGGCGAGGGGTCCGCCCAACCGGTCTCGCAGATTCCGGTGGTGCGCACCCTCGTCGACGAGGAGCTCGGCTTCTGGCTCAGCAAGGCCTCCGGCCACGGCACGAAGCCGCTCGGCCTGCAGCTCGAGGTCGGTATCGACGGCCTCACCGGCTTCGGCATCGCCTCCGAGACCGACAGCGTCTACGTTCCCTGGGCGCACGGACGACTCGACTATGTCGACCTCGCGGACTGGCTGGCCGGAGACTCGCCGAAGTTCGTCTTCAACTACAAGCCCATGCTGAAGACGCTCGCCGCGGCGGATCTCGAGCTCGGTGGGGTCGTCTTCGACACCACGCTCGCCGCCTGGCTGCTGAAGCCCGGCGGCCACGACCAGAACCTCGCTGCGCAGGTGTACACCCACCTCGGCGAACACCTGGCCGAGCCCGATCCGAACCAGCTCGTTCCCGAGGCCGATGCGGTGAGCCCCGCCACGGAGGCCTGGTATGTCCTTCGGCTCTCCGAGTACCTGAACGAGCGCATGGACGAGGGCTCACGTCTTGTGCTCGCCGACCTCGAGATCCCGCTGATCCCCGTGATCAACCGCATGGAGACCACCGGCATCACGGTAGACGCCGACATCCTCAGCGGGCTGAACGCCCAGCTCGGAGCCACCGCCCTCGACCTGGCCTCCCGTGCCTACGCCGAGATCGGCCGCGAGGTGAACCTCGGGTCGCCCAAACAGCTGCAGCAGGTTCTGTTCGACGAACTGCAGATGCCGAAGACCAGAGCCAACAAGACCGGGTACTCGACGGATGCCGCGTCCCTCGCCGATCTCCAGGCGCAGAACCCGCACCCCTTCCTCGACCTGCTCCTGCAGCACCGTGACGCGACCAAGCTGCGGCAGATCGTGGAGACGCTGGAGCGGTCGATCGCTCCCGACCACCGCATCCACACCCGCTACGACCAGACCGGCACCAGCACCGGGCGTATCTCGTCGACCGAGCCGAACCTGCAGAACATCCCGGTGCGCGCCGAGGTCGGCCGCGAGATCCGTTCCGCCTTCATCTGCGGTCCCGAGTTCGACACCCTGTTGACCGCCGACTACTCGCAGATCGAGATGCGGGTCATGGCCCACCTTTCGGGTGATGCGGGGCTGATCGAGGCCTTCAACTCCGGCGAGGACCTGCACCGTTTCGTCGGCTCGCGCGTCTTCGGCGTCGACCCGGCCGACGTGAGCAACGCGATGCGTACCAAGGTCAAGGCGATGTCCTACGGCCTCGCCTACGGGCTGAGCCCCTTCGGTCTGTCCAAACAGCTGCGCATCGAGACGAGCGAGGCCAAGCAGCTCATCGCGGACTACTTCACCCGTTTCGGTGCGGTGCGTGACTACCTGCGCAGCGTCGTCGAGCAGGCCCGAGAGGACGGCTACACGGAGACGATCATGGGCCGCAGGCGCCCCTTCGGCGACCTGAAGTCGTCGAACCGGGTGCTGCGCGAGAACGCGGAGCGGCAGGCGCTGAACGCGCCCATCCAGGGCTCGGCCGCGGACATCCTCAAGGTGGCGATGTTGGGCATCGACGCCGACATCCGCGACCGCGGACTCGACTCGCACATGCTGCTGCAGGTGCACGACGAACTGGTCTTCGAGGTCGCGCACGGCGAACTGGACGAGCTGACCGGCATCGTCGTCGAGCGGATGGGCGCCGCTGCCGACCTCGCCGTGCCGCTGACCGTGCAGGTCGGCACCGGCCCGAACTGGGATGCGGCGGCGCACTGACCATGGCACGACTCGAGGGTCCGCTGTCCGAGCTCATCGACGCCCGCTCGATCCGCCTGGACGAACACGCCGATGACCGCTTCGACGCCGTGCGCCGAGCGGGGCAGGCGCTGGTCGAGGTCGGTGCCGTGGCGGAGCCCTACATCGACGCGATGATCGAGCGCGAGGGCAGTGTGTCCACCTTCGTGGGGGAGGGCTTCGCCTTCCCGCACGCCACCCGTGCGGCCTCGGCCGACGTCGATCACGACGCCCTGGTGGTGCTGCGCTTCCCGCGCGGCGTGGATTGGGACGGCGAGACAGTGTTCGTCTGCATCGGCATCGCCGCCCGGGGCCAGGGGTACATCGCGCTGCTGTCCCGCCTGGCGACGCTGCTGCTCGACCCCATGCGAGCCGAAGCCCTGCGCTCGGCGACCTCTCCCGCCGAGGTCTACGCGCTACTCGGGTAGTGTGCTCCGAAACCGCCGCGCCCCGGCGGTACCCCGAGCGTCGTCGTTCGAACACGATCGAAAGCGAGCACCGCATGCCCGAACGCACCGTCGTCGTCGCATCCAGCGTCGGCCTGCACGCACGCCCGGCGTCACTGTTCTGCCAGGCCGTCGCGCGGATCGGCGTGCCCGTACTGCTGACCACGACGAGCGGTCGCAGCGTGAATGCCGCCAGCATCCTGGGGGTGCTGTCGCTCGGGGTCGGCCCGGGGGAGTCCGTCACGCTGGAGGCTGACGGCGAGGGTGCGGAGCACGCTCTCGACGAGCTGGTCGCCCTGCTCAGTGTGGATCTTGACCTGGAGTAGCGCTCATCCGGAATAGGCTCGGAGCATGACTGAAGCTTTCGGAGCGGATCAGGTCCGCACTCCCACTGCCATCGACGCCGTCGCCGAGAAATGGGTCGACACCGAACTCGCGCTGTTTCCCGAGTTCGGGGTCTACATCGGCCGCCCGGGACGGGAGGGCGAGTACTCCGACTACTCGCCGGCCGGAGCGGAGCGAGCCGTCGAGGCGGTGCGCGCGACGCTCGCGGAGGTGCAGTCGACGCCCGCGGTCGACGCCATCGACGACGTCACCAAGATGGATCTCGCCCGTGAGCTGCAGCTCTCCATCGATAAGCACGAGGCCGGGTTCAATCAGCGCAACCTGAATGTGATCGCGAGCCCGGCGCAGGAACTGCGCGACATCTTCGACCTGGTGCCCACGGGGTCCGTCGAGGACTGGTCGAACGTCGCCAAGCGCCTGCACAACCTGCCCGAGGCGATGAACGGTTACATCGAGACGCTGCGCAGCGGTATCGCCAGCGGCAACGTGCCGGCCATCCGCCAGGTGAAGGAGATCATCACCCAGGCGAACAAGCAGGTGGCAGACTCCGGTTTCTTCTTCCAGCTCGCCGCCGGAGCGAACGATCGCCTCGAGTCCGGCTCGCTGCCCGACTCCCTGCAGAGCGACCTCGACGCGGGCGCCCAGGCCTCCGCCAACGCGTACCAGCACCTCTCTGACTTCCTGCGCAACGAGCTCGCCCAGCACGCGCCGGAGCGGGATGCCGTGGGCCGTGAGATCTACTCCCTCGCCTCGCGCGACTTCCTCGGCGCGGTCATCGACCTCGACGAGACCTACGAGTGGGGAATCGACGAGCTCGCCCGGATGACCGCAGAGCAGGAGTCGATCGCGCGCGAGATCAAGCCCGGCGCCTCCGTCGCCGAGGCCATCGCCTTCCTCGACGGTGATCCCGGCCGGAAGCTCCACGGCACGGATGCGCTGCAGGCCTGGATGCAGGCCACCAGCGACCGCGCGGTCGAAGAGCTCGGCCGCATGGTGCGCGAGCAGGAGGCCATCGCCGAGGAGATCAAGCCCGGGGCATCCGTGCACGAGGCCATCGCCTTCCTCGACGGCGACCAGAGCCGCAAACTGCACGGCACCGATGCGCTCCGGGAG
>JBEVGK010000193.1:0-4247 GCA_040511795.1 Lacisediminihabitans sp.
AGCAGGGTCCGTGATCTGTGCATGGTTGGCGAAGTATCCGCTCGGTGCGGGCTTCGTGCCGGCAGAGTCGAACAGGATGCGCAGCACGTCGGGGCCGACCTTGGTGTACGGCGCACTGACCAGGTTGTACTGGTTCTTGCCGAGCGCGCCGTACCAACTGGCGAGGTCCTGCGGGTGCAGGTTGACCTTGAATCCGGCCTGCTTGCTGGTGGCCTGCAACTGCTCGAACAGCGACTGCTCCGCGGGGATCGACTGGTTCGTGCTCACCGGGAAGTCCAGTTCGAGCACCTTCCCGTCCTTCACGCGGTAGCCCTCCGCGTTCTTCTGCGTCCAGCCGGCCTCGTCGAGCAGCTTCGCTGCAGCTTTCTGGTCGTAGTCGAACAGCTTCGGCTCCGAGTAGCCGTCCTTCTCGATGCTGGACAGCGGCGAGTACGAGCGCTTCGTGGTGTCGAAGAACAGGCTGGAGATCGCGCCGCTGACATCGGCGGAGCGGATGAACGCCTCCCGCACCTTCTCGTCGTCGAACGGCGCGATGCTCGAGTTGAGCTCGATGCGGTTCGACGCGCCGGGGCGCGGGGCGTCGACGGCCACGAGGTTCTTCTGCTTCTCGGCGGCGACGATGGTGTCCGGCTGCACGTTGTCGATCACGTCGACGGTGCCGGACTGCACGGCCGCGTAGCGCGAGGCGGAATCAGGCAGGAAGCGCCACTCGATGGCCTTCAGGTACGCCGGGCCTGAGTGCGCGGCATCCGCCGGCGGGGACGTGTAGGAATTGTTGCGCGTCAACTGGATCGACTGCTGGTGGTTCCACTTCTTCACCACGAACGGGCCGGTGCCGACGGGTGACTCGCAGTTGACCGCCTGGCTGCGCTTCAGGGCGGTGGGTGACTCGATGGCGAGCCAGGTCTGGCTGAGCGAGTCGAGCAGTGCGCTGTCGGGGGAGCTCAGGCTGATGCGCGCGGTGAGGTCGTCGATGGCGGTGACCTTCGTCACCTTCTGCAGCGCGAGGTAGCCGGTGGACGACGCCGTCTTCGGGTCTTGCAGGTGCGCGACGTTGGCGACGACCGCCTCGGACGTGAGCGGGGTGCCGTCGGTGAATTTCACGCCCTTCTTGAGGGTGAAGTCCCAGCTGAGTCCGTCGGCGGCCTCGGTCCACTTCGTCGCGAGCCAGGGGATGATCTTCCCGCCCTTGTCCTTCGACACCAGCGACTCGAGGTACTGCGTCGCGACCAGAGCCTGTGGGTAATTGCCGCCGACGTGCGGGTCGAGGCAGGTGGGCTCCGCGTCGCCCGAGGCGTAGACCAGGGTGCCGCCCTTCACCGGGGTGGTGCTCGAGGAGGCGGACTCGCCGGCCGTGCAGCCGGTGAGCAGGAGCGCGGCGGCGGCGAGAGCGGCCAGAGAGGGGAGAAGTCTGTTCACGGTGGGCTTTCCTGAATGCCGGTGCACGGGGCGAGGGCTATTATTGGACTGAGTACAGTATTGCACCGTTTCCGAGGTAGACAGGCGGGAAGCACGTGAGCACGCGAAGCGCAGGTCGACCCCGCACCTCGTCGCGCGCGCTGATCGAGGACGCCGCCGCCGAACTGTTCCTCGAGAACACCTACGGCGCGACGACGATCGACCAGATCGCCCAGCGTGCCGGCGTGAGCCGCAACACCTTCTTCAACTACTTCACCGCCAAGAGCGACCTGCTCTGGGGTGAACTCGACGCCGCGATCGATCGACTCGAGGTCGAGTTGCGCACGGTGGCTCCGGATGCTGACGCTCTCCCCGCCCTGCGTGCGACGATCCTGGCTGCCGTGGCCGACATCGGTGTCGACCGGGTACCCCTCGCCCTCACCCAGGAAGACGTCATGGGAACCCGCGAAGAGACCCGCTCGTCGGGCCTGACGCGGTACGCGCGACGGGCGGATGTGATCGCCGCGTTTCTCGCGCGGCAGCAGGGGCTGGCTCCAGACGACCTCACCGTCCTGGCCACGGCGAACGCGATCAGTGGTGCGATCTCTGCCGCCTGGACGGTCTGGGCGCGCGCGGGCGTGCAGCGGCATCCGCTCTCCGAGTACGTCGCCCGGGCCCTCGACGCGCTGTAGCAATCCCCGCTCGTCAGCACCCGCTTCCCTACCCCGCTCCGTTGTGCCGGAATCGCTGCACAACTCACTCGTCCCGCAGCAATTGACGCGCGACAGCGGTCTCCCCGCCGTGACAGTCATCGACTGTTCAGTTGTGGCGAGTGCGAGGAGGCATGTACCCACCACTACTGCACACTCGCCCGCTACTGCACACTCGTCAGCATCACCGAGTCGGCGAAATATGTCGTTATGAGCGCGCCTTCACGACACTCTTTACCGAATGGATGACTCCGGCCCGGCGCGATCACTCCGTTGCGCAGCACTTCCTGCAGAACGACGGCGCGAGCGCGAGTTCAGAGCCGTTATGCAGCGTGTCCTGCAGAACCCGAGTCCCACAGAACCGAGGGCGGCCTCAGTCCGGAATCGTTGTGCAGGAGTTGCTGAATAACCAGGAGTTGCTGAATAACCAGGAGTTGCTGAATAACCAGGAGATGCTGAATATGTGCAGGAGTTGCTGAATAACCGGAGGTTGCTGAATAACCAGGAGTTGCTGAATAACGGGGACGAGCGCTAGGCCTCGGGACTCGTCACCTCGAGCGAGGGTTCGTCTGGCGTGGAGAGGGTGAGCACCGCCTGCTCGATGCGCTCGTCCACCTCGAGACGACGCTCGACCTGCCGCAGCAGCACGGCGACGTGGGTCTCGGCGAAGTCGCCGGAGATGTCGACTGCCGCCACGAGGAACAGCTGTCCCGGGCCGACGAACTCGAGGTGCAGATAGGTGACCCGATCGATGTCGGGGTCGGCCAGCATCCGTTCGAGCACCTGCTGCCGCACCCGCGCATCGGGGAGTTCGCCCACCAGGTAGCGGCGGTTGCGGTCGATCAGCACGATCGCGATGACCCCGAGCAGCACGCCGACGAGGATCGACCCGATCGAGTCGAAGGCGGCGATGCCGGTGAGCTGGTGCAGCAGGATGCCGAAGAAGGCGATCACCAGCCCGATCAGTGCCGCCGCGTCCTCGGCGAACACGGCACGGAGTGTGGCGAAGGAGCTCGTCAAGGCGAATCGCAGCGTGCCCATCCCGCGGGCGCGACCGCCCCGCCGCGCCTCGCGGAATGCCTGCAGGAAGGAGGTGCCCTCGAGCACGAAGGCCACCGCCAGCACGATGTACCCCACCAGGTAATCGGTGGCGTTCTCGGGGTTGAACAGGTCGATGATGCCGTTGGCGATCGACACCACCGCACCGGCGGTGAAGATGCCGAAGGCGGCGAAGAGCGACCAGACGTAGGCCTCGCGTCCGTGACCGAGCGGATGCCGCCCGTCGCGTTCCCTCCCGGATCGACGGTCGGCGATGAGCAGGAAGATCTCGTTGCCGAAGTCCGCCCAGGAGTGTGCGGACTCCGCCACGATCGAGGCCGAACCGGTGATGACGGCGGCGATGGTCTTGGCGACCGCGACCAGCAGGTTCGCACCGAGGGCGACGAGCACGGTGAGCGAGCCACCGGTCTTCGCCACCGCTGCCGTCTTCGGCGCTGTCTCGGACATCCGTCCAGTCTGGCATCCTGAACGGCCCGGCAGGTCGGGTAGAATGGCTCTCCAACGACTGTGATCCGGCCATCACCGGGGAGTCGCCGGAAGAACGGTCGGCTCGCCGACTCACTAGAACCGGGCCGGGTTTGTGAGAACCCACAGAGAGTGGCTCCGAAACTCCCCGTCATCACGGGGCGCGCCGGTTGCAAGCGGGGTGGTACCGCGGCGGAGATCGTCGTCCCCGTACAGGACGCAACCGCAGGAGACCCCATGGCCTATCCGCTCGATTCGGATGAAGCGCTGACCCCGAGCCCGAACTTCCCCGACGTCGAGAACGGCATTCTCGCGTTCTGGAAGGGTGACGACACCTTCCAGGCCTCGATCGACCGCCGCGAGGGCTGCGAGGAGTGGGTGTTCTACGACGGCCCGCCGTTCGCCAATGGCCTGCCGCACTACGGTCACCTGCTCACCGGGTACGCCAAAGACCTGTTCCCGCGGTACCAGACCATGCGCGGCAAGCAGGTGCACCGCCGGTTCGGCTGGGACACCCACGGACTGCCCGCGGAGCTCGAGGCGATGCGCCAGCTCGGCATCACCGAGAAGAGCGAGATCGAGCAGATGGGCATCGCGGCGTTCAACGCGAAGGCG
>JBEVGK010000194.1:0-4506 GCA_040511795.1 Lacisediminihabitans sp.
CCGGTAGAATCGGGCATCATGCCGTCTGACCGCTCCTTCTACATCACGACGCCGATCTTCTACGTCAACGATGTTCCCCACATCGGGCACGCGTATACTGAGGTCGCCGCCGATGTGCTCGCCCGCTGGCACCGCCAGTGCGGCGATGACGCATGGCTGCTCACCGGTACCGACGAGCACGGGCAGAAGATCCTGCGCACGGCCGTGGCGAACGACACGACGCCCAAGGCCTGGGCCGACAAGCTGGTGGCGGATGCCTGGCAACCGTTGCTGAAGACGATCGAGATCGCGAACGACGACTTCATTCGCACGACGGACAAGCGTCACGAAGAGGGCGTGCTGATCTTCCTGCAGAAGCTCTACGACGACGGCTTCATCTACTCCGGCGAGTACGAGGGCTACTACTGCGTCGGCTGCGAGGAGTACAAGCAGCTCGACGACCTGATGGAGACCGAGGACGGCGACTACGCCGGCCAGCTGGTCTGCAAGATCCACGGCCGCCCGGTGGAGATCCTCAAGGAGAAGAACTACTTCTTCCGCATGAGCGACTTCCAGCAGCGACTGCTCGATCTGTACGAATCGCAGCCGGACTTCATCCAGCCGGAGAGCGTGCGCAACGAGATCATCCAGTTCGTGAAGCAGGGTCTCGACGACCTGTCGATCTCGCGGTCGAGCTTCGACTGGGGCATCAAGATCCCGTGGGATGACACGCACATCGTCTACGTCTGGTTCGAGGCGCTGATGAACTACGTCACCGCGATCGGCTACGGCGTCGACCAGGAGAATTTCGAGCGCCGCTGGCCGGCGGTGCAGCTCGTCGGTAAGGACATCGCCCGCTTCCATGCGGTCATCTGGCCGGCGATGCTCATGGCCGCGGGCCTGCCGGTTCCGAAGCGCGTCTTCGGCCACGGCTGGCTGCTGGTCGGCGGCGAGAAGATGTCCAAGTCGAAGCTCACGGGTATCGCCCCAGAGCAGATCACCGAGACCTTCGGTGCCGACGCCTTCCGCTACTACTTCATGCGCGCCATCAGCTTCGGCCAGGACGGCTCCTTCAGCTGGGAAGACCTCAGCGCCCGCTACCAGGCCGAGCTGGCGAACGGATTCGGCAACCTCGCCTCCCGGGTGATCGCGATGGTCACCCGGTACCGCGACGGCGTCATCCCCGCGCCGGGTGCGTTCGAACCCGCCGACGAGGCCATCTTCCAGACGGCTCGGGATGTCACGGCCGGCGCGGATGCGGCGATCGAACGTTTCGCGATCAACGAGGCGCTCGCCGTGATCTGGAACCTGGTCGACGAGCTGAACGGCTACATCACCATCCAGGAGCCGTGGGCCCTGTCGAAGGACCCGGAGAAGGCGGAGCGACTGAACACCGTGCTGTTCACCGTGGTCCGCGGGCTCGGCACGCTCGCTGTGCTGCTGGCTCCGGTCATCCCGACCGCGTCGGCGAAGCTGTGGGCCGCGCTCGGTGGCGACGGTGCGGTCGATGCTCAGGACATCCGTGCGGCATTCGACTGGGAAGGTGGACCGAGCGTCACTCCGCTCGAGTCGTCACTGTTCCCGCGCATCGAGCAGACTCCCGCTGAGTAGGGTGCTAGGCATGACGGCAGCACCAGCGGGGGGAGCGCAGTGACCGGAGCACACGTGCGAGAGCGCGATCCCGAGCACAGCCAGAAGCGCGACCTCAGCTACCCGCCGCTGCCGGTGCCGCTCGTCGTCGGCACCTACGACAACCACACCCACCTGGAAATCGCCGACGGCGAGGACCCGCTCGACTATCTCGAGCAGCTCGACCGTGCCTCCAGCGTCGGAATCCGCGGCGTCGTGCAGGTCGGCGGCGACCTCGAGACCTCGCGGTGGTCGGCGGAGATGGCCGCCAAGGAGCCGCGGATGCTCGCGGCCGTCGCCATCCACCCGAACGAGGCACCGCGCTACGAGGCAGCGGGGGAGCTGGATGCCGCGATCGCCGAGATCGATGAGCTGGCCGCCCGCCCGCGCGTCCGTGCCGTCGGCGAGACCGGACTCGACTTCTTCCGCACCGACAGTGACGGCATCCCGGCCCAGATCCGTTCCTTCGAGGCGCACATCGACATCGCCAAGAAGCACGGCCTGGCGATGCAGATCCACGACCGCGACGCCCACGATGCTGTCATCTCCACCCTGCTGCGCGTCGGAGCCCCCGAGAAGACCGTCTTCCACTGCTTCTCGGGCGATGCCGACATGGCGCGCGTCTGTGCCGACCACGGCTGGTACCTGTCGTTCGCCGGCACCGTCACGTTCAAGAACGCGACGAACCTGCGCGAGGCGCTCGAGCTCATCCCCCGTGACCTGATCCTGGTGGAGACGGATGCCCCGTACCTCACCCCGACGCCCTACCGCGGGCGGCCGAACGCGCCGTACCTGATTCCGACCACGCTGCGCTTCATGGCAGACCACCTCGGCACCGACGTGTCGATGCTCGCGGCGCAGATCACCTCGAACACCGAGCTGGTCTACGGCAGCTGGGATTCGGAGCCGGTGCTGCACGGCGAGGACGAGCCGCTCGACTACGACCCGGCGGACATCGCGTGAGCCAGCCGCACGCCAGCCTGCTCGGACCGGCGGAGATCCGCGACCTCGCCGAGCTGCTCGACCTGCAGCCGACGAAGAAGCTCGGCCAGAACTTCGTCATCGACGCCAACACCGTGCGCCGCATCGTCAAGGCGAGCGGGGTGACCGCCGGCGAGAGCGTCGTGGAGGTCGGCCCGGGGCTGGGATCGTTGACCCTCGGGATACTGGAGGCCGGGGCATCCGTCGTTGCCGTCGAGATCGACAATCGTCTGGCCGGTCAGCTGCCGAAGACCGTGTCGGAGCTGCAGCCGGATGCCGTGCTCACCGTGATCCTGCAGGACGCGATGACCGTCACCGAGCTTCCCGGCGACCCGACCGCACTGGTCGCGAACCTGCCGTACAACATCTCGGTGCCGGTGCTGCTGCACTTCATCGAGCTGTTCCCCGGCATCGACAAGGCGCTCGTGATGGTGCAGGCCGAGGTCGGGCAGCGCATCGCCGCCGAACCCGGGTCGAAGATCTACGGCAGTCCGAGCCTCAAGGCGGCGTGGTACGGGCGCTGGAGCACAGCCGGGATGGTGAGCCGTCAGGTGTTCTGGCCGGTGCCGAACGTCGACTCGATCCTGGTGCGCTTCGCCCGGGAGGAGCAGCCCGGCACCGAGGAGGAACGACTCGCGACGTTCGCGCTCATCGATGCGGCGTTCCAGCAGCGCCGGAAGATGCTGCGGCAGTCGCTGTCGGTCGTGCTCGGGGACAGCGCCGCGGCATCCGCCCGACTGGAGGCGGCCGGCGTGGCCCCGACGGCGCGCGGTGAGGAGCTGACGGTGCTCGACTTCCTGCGGATCGTTCGGGCCGCCGGAGTATAGGCGAACTCGTCGTGCTCGGCCCGTCCAGTAGGTTGGAGACATGACCACCGCGGGCGCCACGAAGGCCGTTCACGTCAAGGCGCCGGGCAAGATCAACGTCTTCCTGAAGGTCGGCGCTCTGCTCGATGACGGCTATCACGACGTCGCGACCGCGTACCAGGCCGTCTCCCTGTTCGAAGACGTTCGCGCGACCCCCGCCGACGACTTCTCGGTCAGTTTCACCGGCTCGATCGACACCTCGGCGCTCGCCGTCGACGGAACCAATCTGGCGATCAGGGCGGCGACGCTGCTCGCGCATCGCGCCGGCTACCGCCGCGGTGTGCACCTCGAAATCGAGAAGCATGTGCCCATCGCGGGCGGCATGGGCGGCGGGTCGGCGGATGCCGCGGCCACCCTCCTCGCCTGCGACACCCTCTGGGGCACCGACCTTGGTCGCGACGAGCTGATGGAGCTCGCGGCGACCCTCGGCTCCGACGTTCCCTTCGCTCTCGCCGGCGGCACCGCGATCGGCACCGGGCGCGGTGACAAGCTCAGCCCTGCCCTCGCCGCCGGGCAGTTCCAGTGGGTGCTCGCCCTTGCCGACTTCGGCATGAGCACGCCCGAGGTCTACAGCGAACTCGATCGGCACCGCGACC
The DNA here is from genome assembly GCA_040511795.1 of Lacisediminihabitans sp. Lineage (GTDB taxonomy): Bacteria > Actinomycetota > Actinomycetes > Actinomycetales > Microbacteriaceae > Lacisediminihabitans. The sequence goes on from JBEVGK010000194.1 coordinate 4,052, forward strand.
GGCACGCGCAGGACATCTTCCCGGCCGCCATCGCGCCGCAGGTCGACACCGGTGTGCTGCAGGCGCTGCGAGCCGGCGACCCGCACATGCTCGCCGAGGCGATGCACAACGACCTGCAGGCGCCCGCATTACACCTCGAGCCCGAGCTCGCCTCGGTGATCCAGCTCGGCGAGGAGAACGGCGCTCTCGCGGGCATCGTCTCCGGCTCGGGCCCGACCATCGCCTTCCTCGCCCCCGACCTCGACGGTGCCCTCGAACTGCAGATCGCGCTCAGCGCGGCCCGCCTCACCGTGGTGCGCGCCACGGGACCTGTGCACGGCGCCCGCGTCGTCGGCGACTAGCCGCGCTTCGGCAGGCTCTGCGCACGCGCATCCACGTGCGAAATGCAGGCAATTCTCGCGTGACCTCGGCGTGTCTGCGCGGCCACGCCGAGGTGGCCGCCATGGCGCCTGCAT
>JBEVGK010000195.1:0-3525 GCA_040511795.1 Lacisediminihabitans sp.
CCTCAATGTGCGACTGACGATCGAGCAGCTGCGCGAGCTCGTCGCCGAGGTGGAGGCAATCACGGAGCGCTACGCGACCCTGTACAAGACCCAGGGCGTGCCAGGTACGCGGCCCGTGCAGATCCACTTCAACGCCTTCCCGGTCATCGACGGAGATATCACTCCAGAGTCGGCCGAAGAACCGTGATCGACATCCGTCACACCACCCGCAATGACCCCGCAGAAATGTCGGTGGTCGGCCGTAACTTCATACAACGCACCACCAATCAGATTGAGGTGATCCAGATGCCAACAACCACCGCCGTTGCCAGCGACACCGTCTCCAGCGCCGTTTCGCTGTCGGAAGCCGACCTCCGCGCCATGCTCCTCGAGCAGAACGAGCGTCGCCGGGTTTCCGGCTTCGACCGCATGGTGATGCGGGTCAGCCTGGTGGCACTACTGTGGGCGCGCCATCACACCGAGCCCGCGTCGATACCGCACGAGGAGCAGCTGCGTCTCGTCCTCAACGATCGCGCTCGCGAAGCACGCATGCACCGCGAATACCTCGCGGTTCTGCAACTGCGCTAGTCGCGAGCGGCGGTCGCCTCGCCGTCGGGTCCAATGCGGATGACCGTGCCGTCGTCGAGCTCCACGACGGGCTTGCCCTCGAGCCAGGTGAGAGTCCAGCGCCAGTTCGCGGTGTCGAGATCGGCGACCTCCGCCTCGACCTCGCGGATCGCGGCAACCACCGTCTCGGGCAGGCGGGCGGGAGCCTCCCCGCCTACCGGCCAGCGGGTTCCGAGCTGCATCAGTCGGCCTGCTCTTCCAGCACGACCTCGGTGACGGTCACGTCATCGCCCTCGACGAAGGTCAGTGACTGGATGCGTCCGACCGCCTTCAGGTCGTCGGCTGCGGCCGCGAGCAGAGCGGGACCCGCGATGGTCGCGCTGGTCGCCACGGTCTTCTGCGAGGCCTTGGCGTCGGTCTTCGCGCGACGGATGCCGATCAGAGCCTGGCTGACCAGGGGACGCAGTCCGCTGCGCTCCAAGTCCGCACCGGCACTGGCACTGCCACCACTCGCGAGGGCAGCGAGCTCCGCCTCGGTCGGCCACGCGGCGACGTGGATGCTGCCCTCGTGGGTCCAGCTCCAGACCTCTTCGGTCGCGAACGGCAGATACGGCGCGAGCAGACGCAGGAAGACGTCGACGGCGCCGCGCAGTGTCAGCACGGCGGACGCCTGCTCGTCGGTGCTCGCCGCACCGTATGCGCGCTCCTTCACCACCTCGAGGTAGTCGTCGCAGAAGATCCAGAACAGGTGCTCGATCACCTCGAGCGCCTTGGCGTGGTCGAGGTCGTCGAACGCGGTCGTCGCGGTGCGCACGACACCGGCGAGCTCGGCCAGCAGGTCCAGGTCGAGCGGGTTGGTGATCGCCGCGTCCGCGGAGGCAGGCTCCGGGAAGGAGTACACGAACTTGGCCGCGTTGAGCACCTTGATCGCCAGTCGACGACCGATCTTCATCTGCTTCGGGTTCTGCGGATCGAAGGCGGCGTCGGTGCCCAGGCGACTCGACGCTGCCCAGTAGCGCACGGCATCCGCCCCATGCTCGTCGAGCACGGCGGCGGGGGTGACCACGTTGCCCTTCGACTTCGACATCTTCTTGCGGTCGGGGTCGACGATGAAGCCCGAGATGCCGGCGTTCTTCCACGGGATGGTGCCGTGTTCGAGCTCGGCGCGCAGCACCGTGGAGAACAGCCAGGTGCGGATGATGTCCTGGCCCTGGCTGCGGAGGGAGTACGGGAAGACCAGGTCGAACAGCTCGGGGTCGCGCTCCCATCCGCCGGCGATCTGCGGCGTGAGCGAGGAGGTGGCCCAGGTGTCCATGATGTCGACCTCGCCGACGAAGCCGCCGGGCACGCCGCGCTGGCTCTCGTCGAAGCCGGGAGCGGTGGCGGATGACGGGTCGACGGGGAGCAGATCCTCGCTCGGCACGATGACGCCGGCCTTCTCGCCGTCGGCATCGAGTTCGTACCAGACCGGGATCGGCACACCGAAGAAGCGCTGGCGCGAGATGAGCCAGTCCCCGGTGAGTCCGCCGACCCAGTTGTCGTAGCGCACCCGCATGAAATCGGGGGCGAAGGTGATCTCCGTGCCGCGGTTCAGCAGGGTGTCGCGGAGGGCGAGGTCGCGGGCGCCGTTGCTGATGTACCACTGGCGGGTGGAGACGATCTCGAGCGGCTTATCGCCCTTCTCGAAGAACTTCACCTGGTGGCTGATCTTGCGCGGTTCGCCGACCATCTCGCCGCTGGCCTGCAGCAGTTCCACGATCTTCGCCTTGGCACTGAAGACCGTCTTGCCTGCCAGCTCCGCATAGGCTGCGCGCGCAGCATCCGTCACGATCACGTCGGGAGCATCGGCGATGATGCGACCGTCGCGCCCGATGATGGTGCGGTTGGGCAGGCTGAGCTCGCGCCACCAGGTGACGTCGGTGATGTCACCGAAGGTCGCGATCATCGCGATGCCGGAGCCCTTGTCCTTCTGGGCGAGGTGATGGGCGAGCACCGGGATCTCGACGTCGAAGAGAGGCGTGCGCACGGTGGTGCCGAACAGCGCCTGGTAGCGCTCGTCGTCGGGGTGGGCGACGAGGGCCACCGCGGCCGGGATCAACTCGGGGCGGGTTGTCTCGATGAAGATGTCATCGGTCGGGCCGTGGAAGGCGACGCGGTGGTAGGCGGCCGGCTGTTCCTTGTCTTCGAGCTCGGCCTGGGCGACGGCGGTGCGGAAGGTGATGTCCCACAGGGTGGGGGCGTCCGCCTGGTAGGCCTCGCCGCGTGCGAGGTTGCGCAGGAACGCACGCTGGGCGGCGGTCTGCGCCTCATCGCCGATGGTGCGATAGCTGAGGTCGTAGTCGACGCTCAGGCCCAGCTGGCGGAAGACGTCTTCGAACTGCTTCTCGTCTTCGACGGTGAGTCGCTCGCACAGCTCGATGAAGTTGCGGCGCGAGATCGGCAGCTGGTCGGCCGCCTTACTGCTCGCGCTCGACCCGTCAGCCGTGGCTCCGCCGTGCAACGGGGGAGTGAAGTCGGGGTCGTAGGGCAGTGACGGGTCGCAGCGCACGCCGTAGTAGTTCTGCACGCGGCGCTCGGTGGGTAGACCGTTGTCGTCCCACCCCATCGGGTAGAACACGCTCTTGCCCTGCATGCGGTTATAGCGGGCGAGCAGGTCCATGTGGGTGTAGCTGAAGACGTGGCCGATATGCAGGCTGCCCGACGCCGTGGGCGGAGGGGTGTCGATCGAGTAGACGTTCTCCCGCGTCGTGCGCTCGCGATCGAACCGGTAGGTGCCGTCAGCGTTCCAGCTGGCACCCCATTTGGCTTCGAGCCCTTCGAGGGCGGGCTTGTCTGGGATGGCGGCGGCCATGGTTGCTCCGGTTCGATATGTGCGGCACCGAGTCGATGGTGAGGTGCCTGAGTGTGACGGGACTGAGCCCTATTCTACCGGCGTGCTGGCGGGCGCCGGATGGATGCCCTACTGCCGGGTGATGGTCA
>JBEVGK010000196.1:0-4862 GCA_040511795.1 Lacisediminihabitans sp.
CGCGGCGTCAGCGGGGCTGCTGGCCGCGGGCGCTGATGACGCCGATCATGCGCTCGAGGGCGTAGACCGGATCGCGCTCAGCCCCCTTGACCGCGGCATCCGTCTCGGCGAGCAGTTCGATGCTGCGGCCGAGACCGGCGTCGTCCCAGCCCTGGAGGTCGCGCCGCGCGCGGTCGACCTGCCAGGGGGCGAGGCCGAACTGCTGCGCCAGCTGGCCGGAAGACCCGCGGGCCCCGGCGAGTTTCGCCATGGTACGCAGCTTGCTGGCGAAGGCCGCAACGATCGGAACCGGGTCGGCTCCGGAGGCCAGGGCGTGGCGGAGCAGGATGAGCGACTCACCGTGGCGGCCGGAGATCGCGATATCCGCGACCCGGAAGGCGTTCGTCTCCACCCGACCGGAGTAATACTTCTCGACCGTCGCCTCGGTGATCTCCTCGGAGGCATCGGACAGCAGCTGCTGGCAGGCCGCGGCGAGCTCGGCGAGATCATCGGAGAAGGCCGAGGTCAGGGCGCGCAGGGCTCCGCTCGTGATGCGCCTGCCGCGAGAGGAGAACTCCTTGGTGGCGAAGTCCAGCTTCTCCGAATCCTTCTTGAGGTCGGCGCAGACGATTTCGATGCCGCCGCCCAGACCGCCGCGCACGGCATCCAGCAGCTTCTTGCCGCGCACTCCCCCGCCGTGCCGCAGCACCAGGTAGGTGTCGTCCGCCGGCGACTCGAGGTAGGCCATCGTCTCGGTGATGAAGGCGTCGGTGCACTTCTCCACCGTGAAGGCCCGGATCATGCGGGGCTCGCCGAACAGCGACGGGCTGGCGAGGGTGACGAGCTCTCCCGGGCCGTAGGCATCGGCCTCGATGTCGTTGACCTCGAGACTCGGGTCTTCGGCTTTGAGGGTGTCGCGCAGCATCCGGATGGCCCGGTCGGCGAGAAAGTCCTCCGTGCCCGAGACCAGCACGACCTTCGCCGGACGCACCTTGTCCCAGGACAGTTGCGGGATGGCGACCGCCGTCTTCGCGGGAGCTCTCGTCGCCATGCGTACCCTTTCGTCCGGCAGCCCTGATCGTTCCAGCGACGCCGGAATCCAGCGTACGGGGTACCCCCGTCGCCGCCGTACGCGGTGTCGCACTCACCGCCGAATCCGCAGGGGACGCAATCGTTATCGTGCCGTGCCGAACGGAGCACTCCGCGGCGCCATCGCCCGGGTTATCGTCAGCCATGCGCATCGTTCGAGCATTCGTCATCCTCACCGTCGCCGGCCTCGCGATCACCGGCTGCACCGCGCCGAAGCCCGCGCCCCCGGCCTCGGCGAGCTCGCCGACCCCCGCGACGGATGCCGCGGGCCCGTCCCCGACACCGAGCTCTGACCCCCGCAAACCTCCCTTCGATTCCCTGGTGATCGCACCCGAGGGGCTCGGCCCGCTGCACATCGGTGCCGCCACCACCGCGACCGACATGCTCACCTATATGCCGCAGTACTGCCAGATCGAGGCGGACGACGACGGCTTCCCCGACGGGGATCCTGCGGCCGACCGCTGGCTGGCGAACTACGTCGGCGACGAGACATTCGACGTCGAGGTCGTCGATGGCAGGGTGGCGGGCATCGCTCCGGCGAGCCCGGCGCTGAGGACGGCCACGGGCATCCATCTCGGGTCCACCGCCGCCGAGCTGCGCGCCGCCTATCCCGCGCTGAAGCACGGCATTGACAGCGGCATGTCGCGCATCGAGTACATCGAGAGCAACGGCGGAATGCTGTCGTTCGAGATCCTCAACCCGAACACCGACTACGAGCCGGCGCTGTCGAACCGCGTCGTGTACATCGCGATCCGCGCGGCGGACGGCACCCCGCCACGTACCGTCTACGCCACCGACGGCGGCATCGGCAGCTGCCTCTAGCGCCCGCCGCGGGAACGGGCGACGTCAGTGCCTCCCCACCCGGTCGCCCGGCGGCGCCCGTTCCGTCCACAACCGCTCGCCGCCGTCGACCCCCGGTGCCACCAGCACCAGCCCGTGGAGATCGGTGCGGGCGATGTGCGTTCCGGCGCGCTGCAGGATGCCGAGCAGCCGATCCGTCGGATGGCCGTACGTGTTCGACGCACCCACGCTGATCAGCCCGAGGTGAGCGTGGAGGGCCTGGTAGAGCCGCTCGTTCTGGTCGGCAGAGCCGTGGTGTGCGACCTTGACCACCTGCACGTCGCCCACCGGGCCCGCCGCCATCAGCAGGGTCTGCGACTCCTCCCCGAGGTCACCGAGGAACAGCGAACTGAGACAGCCGCCGGCGCACTCGCCGATGCCGCGGACTCGCAGCGTGATGCTCGCATCGTTGCCGGGTTGCACCGCACTACCCGACGACCCGCCGAGCTTCGCCCGTGGCCAGAGCACCTCCCAGCCGAGCTCCCCTAGCACTCCGGTCTCGCCGCGGCTCACGTGCTCGACCGCAGCACCGTGGGCGGCCAGATCGTCGGCGAGCCGCTGGTCGCCGGGGTCGGAGACCGGGCCGAGCAGCGCCCGCTCGACCCTGCCGAAGACCGCCGCGCTGCCGCCGACGTGGTCGAGGTCGTAGTGGCTCAGCACGAGCACGTCGATGCGGACGATGCCGAGGGTGTCCAGACATCCGCTCAGCGCCGTCGGGTCGGGACCGGTGTCGATCAGCGCAACGGCACCGGCGCTGCGCACCACCACGGCATCGCCCTGTCCGATGTCGCAGGCGGCGATCTGCCAGTCCGCCGGGCGCGACAGCTGTGCGCCCACCCGGTCTCCGACGACCACGCCGAGATAGCCGACGGATGCCACGGCCAGCAGAATCCCGACCACCTGACGCACCCGCGGCCGGCCCCGACCGAGCACGAGCACCACGAGCAGGGCGGACAACACCCCGATCAGCATCACCCCGACGACGCCCCCGGGCCAGGCGATCGCGTTGCCGGGCAGACCGGCGAAGAACGTCGCAACCGCGGCGATCCAGGCCGACGGCAGCCACGCCACGACGGCCACCGCCTGCGCGACCGGCGGCGCCCACGGCGCGAGAATGCAGGCGACTAGCCCGAGCACCGTCGCCATCGGTGCCGCGGGCTCGGCGAGCACGTTCGCGATCACCCCGTAGGTGGGGATCGTCGGGTTGAGCAGGATCAGCACGGGTTGGCAGGCCAGCTGGGCGGCCAGCGGCACGGCCAGCACGGCCGCGAGAGGGAGCGGCAGCCAACGTGCCAGCGCGGTGACGAGCGGCCGCGCGAGCAGCAGCAGGCCGCCCGTCGCGAGCACCGAGAGCACGAACCCGTAGCTGCGTGCCAGCCATGGGTCGCTGATCAGCAGCACGATCACCGCCAGCGCGAGCACGGGCACTCCGCGCGCCGGCCGTCCGCCCGCCAGCGCCGCCAGCACGATGCCGGCCATGACCGCGGCGCGCAGCACGCTCGGCTCCGGGGTCACTAACACGACGAACCCGAGCAGCACCACCAGCGAGATGCCGATCCGCCAGCCCCGCCCCAGCCCCAGCCGCGCACCGGCGAGCATCACCAGCCCGATGATCACCGCACAGTTCGCCCCCGATACCGCGGTCAGATGGGTCAGCGACGAGGCCTTCATGTCCGCGTCGAGCTGCTCGCTGACCGCCGAGGTGTCGCCGATCGACAGCCCGGGCAGCAGCGCGGCCCCATCGCCGGGAAGCGCCGCAGCGACGCGACCGAAGCCGGCACGCAACCCGTCCGCCCAGGACAGATACCAGGGCGGCCCGCGCTCGACGGTCGGCATCCCCGCGGCGAACAGGCGGTACGACGCACTCTCCCCCGGGTCTTCTGCCACGAGCACTCCGCGCACGACGATCGCCGACCCGATCGCGGTCCGCTCCGTGGACGCCTGTGCATCGCGCGGCGGAAACACCGCGATCGGCACCGACCCGCGCACGACCGTGTCGCCGAACGACGCCTCCACGAGCGTCCCCGCGAACGGATGCCCCGCCCGCACCGTCTCCCCCACCACCAGCCGCGCCGACACCTGCCGACCGGCCCGTGCCGCCTGTTCGAGCGCGGCGGGGTGTCGCGCGCCTGCCTGCGCTGCCGCGATGGACACGGGAACCAGGGCCGTCGCACACGCCAACGCCACCACGAGCAGCGGACGCCAGCGCCGACCGAGCATGGCGCCGCCAGCGGTGAGCAGCGCCAGAGCCGCAACCGCCCAGGGCAGCGCGCCGGGCATCCCGATCAGCACCGCCGTGGCCGCCCAGGCCGCAGCGACCGGCAGGGCGAGCCGCAGGTCGACCCCGCGCGCCCTCATGCTCTCACCGGTGCGATCACACGGTCACCAGTGCCTTCAGGCCGTCGAAGGTCTTCTCGCCGATGCCGGTGACGCTCATCAGGTCTTCGATGGCGGTGAACCTGCCGTTGGTGGCCCGCCAGTCGAGGATCCGTCGGGCGAGCGCCGGCCCGACCCGCGGCAGGGTCTCCAGCGCGGCCTGGTCGGCGGTGTTGAGATTCACCATGCCGCCCGACGCGGCACCGCCGCCAGACGGGGGCGGAAGCCCGGAGACCACCGGCGGCGCCTCGCCGATCGCCGGCACGACGATCTGCTCGCCGTCGACCAGAGGGCGGGCCAGATTGAGCTGGCCCTCGTCGGCGGTCGGGCTGAACCCGCCCGCGGCGGCGACGGCATCCAGCGCCCGATCCCCCTCGTGCAGCACGAACAGCCCAGGATGCTCGACCTGACCGAGAAGATGCACGTAGATCTCCGCGCGCGAATCCCCCGCCGGCGCCGAGTTCGTGGGAGCGGGACTCGAGCGCACCTCCGTCGTCGCGCCGTGCGAGCCGAGGGCGCTGACCAATACTGCGATCGCCACACCGAGCAGACCGAGCACCACCACGGCGCCGAGGCCC
>JBEVGK010000197.1:0-7806 GCA_040511795.1 Lacisediminihabitans sp.
GTTGCCGCCGCCGGCCAGCTCTTCCGCACGGAGGGCGAGGCGCAGCCGCCGCAGCGCGAGCCGATCCAGCGCGCCGAACGGCCCGAGCAGCAGCTCGCTGGCCAGTTGGGCATCGAGCGGGGTGCGGCCGATACCGACGTCGACCAGGGTGAGCAGGCTGCGCGCGGAATGGTCGTCGCGCAGGGCACGCCCACCGACGGCGGTGCGGGTCGGCACCTCGGCGAGCGCAAGGGCGCGGGCGATGATCGGCACCTGGCCGCCGCTGCGCGCGACCACGACCATGTCCCGCCAGGCGATCCCGTCGATCAGGTGCCGTTCGCGCAATTGGCGGGCGATGGCCGCCCACTCGCGGGCGGGACTCTCGGCCAGGATGCGCAGCACCGGCCTCGACTCGTCCGTGGCGATGCTGCTCGCCTCGCGTTGACCGAACACTCCCGCCGTACCGATGCGCTCGGTGATGCGGCGGGTGAAGGCGCGCAGCTCCGGCCCCTGACGGTGGGCGGTACCCAGCGTGATGGTCGGGAGTTGTGGGACGCCGATGAGCCGCCCGAACCGCGCGAGCGCGTCGGGCTCGCCACCACGGAAGGCGTTGGCTGCGACATCCGGATCCCCGAAGGCGACGATCGCGACTCCGCGCGCTGCGAGTGCCGCCAGCAGGGCGATCGTCGACCGGGTCGCCTCCTGAAGATCGTCGACGACGACGAGCCGAACACGATCCACGGCCGACCCGGCCTGATCGCGAGCGATCGCGGCGACGGCGAACTGCACCAGCTCGGTCGAGTCGAACTGGTGCGGGCGGGAGCTGCTGATCACGGCGAGGTACTCGGCGATGAAGTCGGCGGCCGCCTGCCACTCCGGGCGATCGTGCTGGGCACCGAGCTCGCGTAGCCGCGCCGGGGTGATGCCGTACTCGGTGGCGCGCCCCATCAGCTCGCGCAACTCGGTGCGGAAGCCGCGCAGGCGTCGCACCTGGGGGCCGAGCAGCTGCGGCCAGTCCGGACCGATGCCGTCGTCGAGCTGGCCCTGCAGCAGCTGAGCGATGTCGAAGTCCTGTTCACTGCCGGTGACCAGCGTCGGCATCGGCACGTCCTCGTCGCGGGCGGCGTTGCCCACGATCTCGAAGGCCAGGGAGTTGACGGTGCGGGCCAGTGGCCCGTTGGTGGGCACGGCCAGGCGCAGCGCGATGGCGTCGCGCAGCCGGGTCGCGGTGGCCCGGCTCGAGGTGAGGGCGAGCACGCTCTCGGGTGCGTAGCCGCGGCCGAGCACCCGGTCGGCGAGCAGCTCCATCAGCGTTGTGGTCTTGCCTGTGCCCGGGGCGCCGATGACCACGGCAGAAACCCCGTCGGGCAGGGCGAGCACCTTCTGCTGCGCCTCATCGAGTGTGTGGATGACGGATGTCGCGGCCTCCCCCGAGCGCACGAAACCCTTGATCGCCATAACCACAACGCTAGTAGTTACCGCTGACAGCGAAACTCGCGCGGCCTGGTCTCCGGACTGTCGTAATCTTTCCCCGTGGACATTCGTATCGGCATCACCAACAGCCCCCGTGAGATCAGCTTCGAGTCGTCGCAGTCGGCGGCCGATGTGCAGCAGGTCATCCAGACCGCCCTCGAAAGCGGTGCGAAGCTCTTCACCCTGGTCGACAACCGCGGCACCGCGTACCTCGTTCCGACCGAGACCTTCGGCTACGCCGAGATCGGGTCTGAAGAGGCCCGCCGCGTCGGTTTCGTCTCCTGACCCTCAGACCCGCTCGGATCTGAGACAGTAGAGCCATGGAACTGCTCTTCGTGACCCTCGGTGGCGCCATCCTCGGAGCCGCGGTGCGCTACGTCCTCCCCCGTCGTCAGACGCAGGGGGCGTTGCTCACCGGTGCCATCGGAGCATCCGTCGCCGCCGCGGTCTGGGCGGCCCTCACCTGGGCAGGCTGGAAGTTCGACGGTGGCTGGATCTGGGTCGTGAGCCTGGTCGCCGCGGCCATCGTCGCGGCCGCGGTCGACATCGTCCTCGGCCGCACCCGCACCGCCTCCGACGAGGCGATGCTGCAGCGCCTGCAACGCGCGTAACCCTCTACGCGGTCAGGCCGAGCGCGTCCATGCGTCGGGTGTGCGCGGCGATCAGCTCGGTGAACACCGGCTCGAGACGCTCCTCCTCCGAGTGACCGTCGGTCGGCAGCGCCAGAGCGGATCGCGCGATCAGGAGGGTGTCGCCCACGAGACGGCGGCCCCAGAGCGCAAGCGGTGACGCGAGCTTCGGATCCGCCTCGATCGCGGAACGCAGCTGGTCGACCAGGATCGACTCGCCGTCCTCGGCATCGTAGATCTCCAGCACCCGGCGGCTGGCGTCGGCGGGGAGACCCACTGCGACACGACGGTAGAAGTCGTCGAGGAGCCCCGCGGTGACGTAGGCCGAGGTGAGGGCTTCCGCCCAGGTGGCTCCGCGCGTGCCGGCGCGGTAGGCGTCGATGCGGGCCGCATAGGGCTGCATCGCGTCGCCGGCATCCGTTCCCTTGATGCGCTGCAACTCGGCCACGAGCTTGTGCTGCTTGTCGAGCGAGTACCCGGCGACGCGGCTGATCGCCTCTTTCGCACCGACGGTCGGCGCATCCGCCACCACCTCGGAGAGCAGCTCGAACACGGTCAGCTGCAGATAGGCGGCCTGAGCGAGGTAGGGGAGGAGGTCGGGGGTGAGCTCGGCGAGCTCCACCCTGCTGACACCGGCGAAGGCCTCGTCACGGGAATGCAGTCGCGGTACGACGACGCGCTGCGTCTGGCGACGGAACCAATTGACCACCCGCCAAGCCTAGTGGCGGCACGCCCGGAGGGCCGCTGCAAGCGAACTGAAGGGCCTTCCTCAGGCGTGGATGACTAAACTGACGGTAATTACCTCCCATTTCTGGTGGAGGTTGAGCACGCCCCAGGTCAAAGCGGGCGTCGCCGCTTGAGAACAGGGCATCATCATCACTACTTTCTCCGATCTGAATATCGATCAGGACATGGTGGACGCACTCGCCACCAAGGGGATCCTCTCCCCCTTCCCGATCCAGGAACAGACCATCCCGCTCGGCCTCGAGGGCCAGGACATCATCGGCCAGGCAAAGACGGGTACCGGTAAGACGCTCGGCTTCGGTCTGCCGCTGCTGCAGGAGCTCGGGCTGAACCCCGAGCCGGGCGTCAAGGCGCTCGTCGTCGTGCCGACCCGCGAGTTGTGCGTGCAGGTCGCCGAAGACCTCACCCTCGCCGCCTCCAATCGCGGCACGCAGGTCGCGGCGATCTACGGCGGCAAGGCCTATGAGGGCCAGGTCGAGCAGCTCAAGGCCGGAGCGCAGGTCGTCGTCGGCACCCCGGGCCGTCTGCTCGACCTCGCCAACCAGCGCATGCTGTCGCTGAAGGACGTCAAGGTGATGGTGCTCGACGAGGCCGACAAGATGCTCGACCTCGGCTTCCTCTCCGACATCGAGAAGCTGTTCGCCCAGACCAGCCCGACCCGGCACACCATGCTGTTCTCGGCCACCATGCCCGGCCCGATCGTCGCCCTCGCGCGCCGCTTCATGAACCGCCCGATCCACATCCGTGCGACGGATCCGGATGAGGGACTCACCCAGGCGAACATCAAGCACGTCGTCTACCGCGCGCACTCGCTCGACAAGGACGAGGTCATCTCGCGCATCCTGCAGGCGGAGGGACGCGGCAAGACCGTGATCTTCACCCGCACCAAGCGCGCTGCGGCGAAGCTGGTCGAGGAGCTCAACGACCGCGGCTTCAACGCCGCCGCCGTGCACGGCGACCTGAACCAGGACCAGCGCGAGCGCGCCATGGCCGCGTTCAAGGCGGGCAAGAAGGACATCCTCATTGCAACGGATGTCGCGGCTCGCGGCATCGACGTCAACGATGTCACCCACGTCATCAACCACACCGTGCCCGACGATCACGACACCTACCTGCACCGCGCCGGCCGCACCGGCCGAGCGGGCAAGACCGGCATCGCGGTCACCTTCGTCGACTGGGACGACCTGCACAAATGGGCGCTCATCGACCGGGCGCTGGAGATGAAGCAGCCGGAGCCCGTCGAGACCTACTCCTCCTCGCCCCACCTCTACAGCGACCTCGACATCCCGGAGGGAACCAAGGGGCGCCTGCCTGGCGCTGGTCCCGTGCGTCCGCGCGAGCCGCGTGCGACCGAGGGTGACCGTGGCGGTCGCTCCGGCGGCGGCCGCTCGGGTGGACGTGATGGCGGAAACCGTTCGGCGAACGCGAATTCGGGATCACGCCCGCCGCGCGAGCGCAATCACGGCACGACCGACGCCGTACGCGAGAGCGCAGAAGGCGGCGGAACGCACGACGGCACCTCGCCGACGCGTCGCCGTCGCACTCGCTCGCGTCGCGGCGGAGCCGGCACCCCCGGCAACACGACGCCGCCGCCCGCCGCGTAGTTCGCACCTCACGATCGCCCCCGCCTGACCCCGCTCGTCGATGCCGGGTCGCGCGGGGGCGTTCGTCGTGTGCGGCGGAGAGTCTGCCGGACAGCGCGGTGATTGTGCCCCTTCGATGCGATTGTTCCGGCTCGAGCGGGCACAATCGCCTCATACGGGAACAATCGGCCTCACCCGCCGGAGCGCGTGCGCCTCAGCCGTAGAACGGCGTGGTGCCCGTTCCGAGCGCGACGATGCGCGCGAGCGACTCGGGGCTGGTGCGGTGCTCCCCCAGTCGGTTCGGCTTGCCAGCGCCGTGGTAGTCGCTCGAGCCGGTGACGATCAGGTCGAACTTCTCGGCGAGTGCGAACAGCCACTCCTTACCGTCGGAGGTGTTGTCGCGGTGGTGGATCTCGAGACCGGCGAGGCCGGCATCCACCAGCTCCGCGATCGCCGCCTCTTCGATTACCCGGTACCGTCCGTGGGTGGCGGGATGCGCGAGCACCGGTACTCCACCGGCGCCGACGATCATCTGCACGCCCTCCAGCGGTGACGGCGCGTAGTACTTCTCGTAGTACGGACCGCGCCAGTTGAGGATGCTCTCGAAGGCCTCCTCGCGACTGTCCACGAAGCCGCGGGCGACCAGGGCATCTGCGATGTGGGGTCGCCCCAGCGTGCCCCCGTCCGACGACTGCTCGAGCACGTCGGCCCAGCTCAGGTCGTAGTCCTCGCCGATCCGTTCCACGATGCGCTCTGCCCGGTGTAACCGGCCGTCGCGGATGCGCGCGGTCTCTGCGATGATCCCGCCGTCGAGCGGGTTGAACAGGTAGGCGAGCATGTGCACGCTGGCGGGGCCGTAGTTGGTGCTCAGCTCCATGCCCGGGATGACCGTGAGACCGGTGCCCGACGCCGCGGCGAAGGCCTGCGCCCAGCCGCTCGTCGAGTCGTGATCGGTGAGGGCGACGGTGCCGAGCCCGGCGGCGACCGCCGCGGAGATCAGTTCGGCGGGCGTCTCTGTTCCATCGGAGACCGAGCTGTGCGTGTGCAGGTCGATCGCACCATGCGGGTCACGAGCACCGTGCTGGTCGACTGGGGGCATCCCCCCACTCTATTGCGGTGCCCCTTCCGTCGATGCCGACGGGCACCCCGACCGCCCGGGATAGGGTTGATCACGATGTTCCGTCGCCTTCTTGCCGCACTTCTCCTGCTCGCAGTGGCCGCGGTGCTCCTCGTCGGAACCTGGCCGCAACTGTTCGGCCTCGAGCGCAGCCTGTACGTGGTGCAGTTCGTGTCGTTCCGCGGTCTCACGGCCGTGATCGCCGCAGCGGGGGCGATAGCGCTGCTGATCGCTGCCGCAGCCAGCCGTCGCGGCCGCCGCCTCGCCGCGTCTCTCGCGGTGCTCCTGCTCGCGTTCGCTCTTGTCGGGGCGGCGACCCAGATCACCCGCGGCGTCGGCGACACGGCCTTCCAGACGAAGACCGCGGGCTCTCTCACGATCGTGGAGTGGAACACCCTCGGCGTCGCGCCGGGGGTCGGCACGATCGCGGCCCTGGCGAACGACGCCGCCGCCGACGTGGTGGTGCTGCCGGAGACGGATCGGGCTGCAGCGGATGCCGTAGCCGCCCTGATGCGGGAGGCCGGGCATCCGATGTCCGTGCACACGATCGCGTTCAACCAGATCGCCAAGGCCAAGTCGACCTCGGTGCTCACCAGCACCGCTCTCGGCGGATACAGCATCGACGAGTCGGCAGGGAACACGTCGACAGTACCCACCGTGATCCTGAGGCCGGACGACGGCTCGGGCCCGACCATCGTCGGCGTCCACGCCGTCGCACCCCAGCCGGTGGAGATGGCGAACTGGCGCGCCGACCTGCGCTTCATCGCGACCGCCTGCTCGAGCGACAACACGATCATGATCGGCGATTTCAACGCGACCCTCGATCACCTCAGCGGGCTGGGCGACGGCGCGACGACGACCATGGGCAGGTGCACGGATGCCGCCCTCCAGTCCCACAACGGAGCGATCGGCACCTGGCCCTCCCGCCTTCCCGCCCTGCTCGGCGCACCCATCGACCATGTGATGGCGACGGCGGAGTGGCGCGTCACGGGCATGCGTGTCGTGCACGATCAGGACGGCTCCGGGAGCGATCACCGACCGTTGGTCGTGCAACTCACACCGAAGGGTTAGACAATGGAGCCATGGCTGACGACACCAAGGCTCCCCGCGCGACCACCAACCGCTCCACCACTCCCGTCTCGGAGACCTTCGCTGAGTACATCTCCAGCGACTGGGCCGAGCGCACCGAGGCGAAGCCTCGCCCGCGCGAGCAGTCGCCCTTTGCCGCGAAGCGCCGCGAGCGCATCTCCGAGCTGTACGCGGGCAAGCGTCTGATCATCCCGGCGGGGCAGACCAAGGTGCGCTCCAACGACACCGACTACCCGTTCCGCGCGCACTCCGCCTTCGCCCACCTCACCGGCTGGGGAACCGACACCGTGCCCGGCAGCGTGCTGGTGCTCGAGCCGACCGCGAACGGTCACCAGGCGACCGTGTACTTCCGCGGCCCCGCCGGCCGGGAGACCACCGAGTTCTATGCCAACCCGGAGATCGGCGAGTTCTGGATCGGCCCGCGCCCCTCGCTCGCCCACGTCGCCTACGATCTTGGCCTGAACACCGCCGACCTGGCCGACCTCGGCGCGGTGCTGGACGCGGTGGATGCCGACACCATCGTGCTGCGCGATGCCGACCCCGAGCTGACCGACACCATCGACGGCCGCCGCCTGTTGGCGGCAGACTCCGAAGCACTGGAGACCGACCGCGACGCCGAGCTCGCCCGCGACCTCTCCGAGCTCCGCCTGGTGAAGGACGACTACGAGATCGCCCAGATGCGACTCGCCGTCGCCGCCACCAAACAGGGCTTCGATGACGTCATCGCCGACCGCGCAGCGATCATCGCGGCACCCCGCGGCGAGCGCGTCGTCGAGGGCACCTTCGACCGCCGCGCCCGCATCGAGGGAAACACCGTCGGCTACGACACCATCGCGGCCAGCGGCGACCACGCCTGCATCCTGCACTGGACCCGCAACGACGGCGCCGTCACCCCCGGCGACCTGATCCTGATCGACGCCGGCGTCGAGCTGGAGAGCTACTACACCGCAGACATCACCCGCACCCTCCCGGTCGACGGCACCTTCACCGAGGTGCAGCGGCTGGTGTACGAAGCGGTGCGGGAGGCGGCCGACGCGGCGTTCGCGATCGTGAAGCCGGGCATCCGTTTCCGCGAGATCCACGCGGCGGCCATGGCCGTCATCGCCGAGAAGACCGCCGAGTGGGGCATGCTGCCGGTCAGCGCCGAGGAGTCACTCGAGCCGCAGAACCAGTACCACCGGCGCTACATGGT
>JBEVGK010000198.1:0-4185 GCA_040511795.1 Lacisediminihabitans sp.
CCGCCGACGGTGGCACGGCTGCGACCCTCCTGCGAGATCGAGCGGCCCAGGATCAGCTCGTCGCCCTCCAGCTCGCCGCCGGCGTCCAACACCCGCTCGGCCACCGCACCGGCCGGGTCGATCTGCCAGTGCCCCTCGACGATCGCGGAGCTTGCGCCCTGGCGCAGCATCGCACTGTCTGATCGATCGCCCAGCAGCAGACCGAGCGCGGTGACCACCATGGTCTTGCCCGCGCCCGTCTCCCCGGTCACCGCGGTGAAGCCGGGACCGAGCGGAAGTCGGGCATCGCCGATGACCCCGAGGTTGCGGATCGAGATCTCCTCGATCACGGCTGGGCTCCGTCGGCGGCCGGCCCGCGCCATCCGCTGGTCGGCAGATTGAATTTGCCCACCAGACGATCGGTGAACGGACCGTGATGCAGGCGGGCGAGGCGCACGGGAACCTTCGACCGGCGCACGACGACGCGGGCGCCCGGGGCAAGATCATGGGTGCGTCGCCCGTCGCACCAGAGCACTCCGGTGCCCTGGGTACGCGCGAGCACCTCGACCGCGAACACGGAATCCGGGCCGACGACGAGCGGCCGGGCGAACAGGGCGTGCGGGCTGAGCGGCACGAGGAGCATCGCATCGACACTCGGCCAGACGACGGGGCCACCGGCAGAGAAGGCGTACGCGGTCGACCCCGTCGGGGTGGACATCACGACGCCGTCGCAGCCGAAGGAGGACAGCGGCCGGCCATCGACCTCGATGACGACCTCGAGCATCCGCTCCCGGCTCGCCTTCTCCACGGTGGCCTCGTTGAGCGCCCAGGTGTCATAGACGACCTCGCCGGCGACCTTCACCCGCACCGCGAGCGTCATGCGCTCCTCGACCTCGTAGTCGCGGGCCAGGGCCCGTTTGATCGTGTTGTCGAGGTTGTCGCGCTCGCTCTCGGCGAGAAAACCGACGTGCCCGAGATTGACACCGAGCAGCGGCGCAGACGACCCACGCACCATCTCGGCCGCGCGGAGGATCGTGCCATCGCCGCCCAACACGATGACGAGCTCCAGGGCGGTCAGGGCCACCGACTGGAGCAGCACCGCAGCCTCTCGGAGCTCCGGCGCCTGCGCCACGATGTCGTCGTACTCGTCCTCCTTCAGCACCGGGGTGACCCCGTGAGCGACGAGGGTATGACAGGCCTGCACCGCGGCGTCGAGCGAGTCCTGCCGACCGGTGTGCGAGACCACGAGCATGTGGCGCGGCATTCCGCCATCGATGCTGATCGCGGCCGCGCTCGCGGTATCGGGCCCGAATTCGTTCGTGCGCTCGCCAGCACTCGGCGCGATCCGGTCTTCCACAGTTACTCCTCGTGAGTCGATCGGGTCGGGTGCGCATCCGGTGGCCGCGGCCGCCAGCTCAGTCCGCTCGGTCACTCCGGGCGTGCCGAAGCGAAAAGCCGATCTGTCCATTCTGTCGGATCGGTGCCCACCCGCGCGCTCAACCAGGCCAGATACTCGTGGTTTCCCGCGCTACCGAGGATTGGGGAGGAGATGAGTCCGGCCGTCTTGAGTCCCAGATCCCAGGCCGACCAGAGAACGGTGCTGACCGCCTCCGACCGAAGGCCCGCGTCGCGCACGATTCCTTCACGGATGCCCGACCGCCCCACCTCGAACTGCGGCTTGATGAGCAGGACGTAATCGGCATCCAATCCCACCGTCTCCACCAGTGCGGGCAGCACGTGGGTGAGGGAGATGAACGAGAGATCGCCGACGACGAGGTCTACGGCGACCGGGCGGCGGGCCGCGTCGTCGAGTTTCTCGCCGGTCATCTCGCGCGCGTTGAAACCTTCGATCACCGTGACGCGTTCGTCCCCGTCGATCAGCGGGGACAACTGTCCGTGACCCACGTCCAGCGCGACCACGTGGGCTGCCCCGCGCTCGAGCAGCACCTGGGTGAAGCCGCCGGTCGAGGCGCCGACATCCAGCGCGGATCGCCCGGCGACGGGGATCTCGAAGACGTCGAGGGCCGCGAGCAGCTTGTGCGCCGCTCGACTGACGTAGTGATCGATTCCGATGATCGCCAGATCCTGGTCCGGCCCGACGCGGAAGGACGGCTTGATTATCGTCTCCCCGTCGACGAGGACCGACCCGTCGGCGATCAGCCGCGCAGCGTGCGTGCGCGAACGTACCAGCCCGCGCTCGGCGAGGGCCGCATCAAGTCTCTGCTCCGTCGCGCTCACTGCGGCGAATCCGCACCCTCCAGCGTCGCACGCAGCTGGTCATGGATCTGCACGAATGCCTCGGCTCGGGTCTCGAGGGGCTGATCTTCGATCAGACGCAGACGGGAGAGGAGGGCATCCGCCTCACCGGTCTGCGGAGCACCCGTCGTGCCATCGCTCATGTCGTCGCGAATCTCCATGACTCAGACGCTACCCTCGCCGTACAGTTCGGGCGCGACATCGAGACCGTAGATCGGCAGACCCGATTCCCAGATCAGGGTGGATGCGGCGCGCAGCAGGTCGATCGGACGCCCGGGCTTCACGACCGTCACCGCTGTTCCCAGCAGTTGCACTGTCGCGTCGCTGACCGTCACGGTGGTCGCGCCCCGCAGAGTCGTCTTGCGCACCGCGACGGGATAGGGCTGGTCGAGTTCGCGCAGGTCCTGGAGGATATAGGTCGGTCGCGACTTCGCGTCGGCGGCCAGCACCTTCTTCGAGTGGTCGATGCCGGTCAGCACCAGCACCGATTCCATGTCCGCACGGTTCGCCCCGAGGATGTCGGTGTCGAGCCGGTCGCCGATGAAGAGCGGTTTCGTGCCACCGAAGCGGGCCACCGCCTCGTCGAAGATCGCCACTTCGGGCTTGCCCGCGACGACGGGCAGTCGCCCGATGGCGGTGTGCACCGCCGAAACGAGAGTGCCGTTACCCGGCGCGATGCCCCGAGCCTGCGGAATGGTCCAGTCCGTATTGGTGGCGACCCACGGCATCGTCTCGTCCGCGCCGAGTGCGTACGACGCCTCGGCCAGCTGCAGCCAGCCCACGTGGGGCGCGAAGCCCTGGATGACCGCGGCCGGCTGGTCGAGCGCCGAATCTGTCACGACGAACCCGGCCGCCTCCACCACCGTCGTGAGCCCTTCGCCCCCGACCACGAGAATGGTGGCGCCGGCCGGAACCAGCTCAGCCAGCAGCCGCACCGCGGCCTGCGGCGAGGTGACGACATCGTCGGCCGTCACCGTCAGCCCGAGTCCGGTCAGGTGCTCGGCGACGGATGCCGCGGTGCGGGAGGCATTGTTGGTCAGGTACCCGACTCGGCGGTTCTCTGCCGCGTGGTTGATGCTCTCGACGGCGTACGGAATCGCGTCCGCGCCGGTGTAGACGACGCCGTCGAGATCGGCAAGCAGCAGGTCGACCCCGTGCAGGGGCGACTCAGTCGTGGGTTTCTTCGCCATCGATTCCCTCGTCTTCCAGGTCGGCGGCGTCCTCTTCCTGTTCGGCAGCGGTGACCTCGTCGACGTCATCGCTCAGCCGGTCGTCGGCGGCGTCTTCCTCGACGACCTCCACGACGTCGTCATCGGCACCGGAACTGTCGAGTGCGGCACTCGCCCGGTCGGAGCGCTCCCACCAGACCTCGGCCTCGTCATCGCGCCCGAGGTCTTCGAGCACCGCGGCATAGGCGTCGAACAGTGCGGGACTCCACGGGAAGGCAGTGTCGGGGTCCAGCTGCGGAATCTGCAGCTCGATGAGAGCGGCATCGGCCTGACCGAGATCGAGGCGAGCACCGGACATCGCGATCGCGAGCATCACCTGCACATCGGCGGGAAGGGTCGTCCGGTCGACGGAACGGCCGAGCTCGAGTGCCTTGTCGGCACGGTCGAGCCCGCGCTCGCTGTCCACCATCAGCGGGAGCTGATCGTTGTTGCCCGAGATACGACGGTAGGTGCGGAGTTCACGCAGCGCCAGCGCGAAGTCGCCGACCGAGTATGCGGTGATCGCCAGGGTCTCGCGAACGACACCGATGCGCCCGGCGCGACGCGCGGCCGACACCGCGTGCTGGTGAGCGAGAGCGGGATCCGACTCGATGAGGCGGGCCACCATGACCAGGTGACGCGCGACCTCGTCGGCGTTCTCCTTGCTCAGGGTTTTGAGCTGGGCGCGGGCGACCCGGTCGAGTTCCTTCGCCTGTACGTCCTCGGGAACGATCGGGTCGTC
>JBEVGK010000199.1:0-4368 GCA_040511795.1 Lacisediminihabitans sp.
TGGCAACGGTGGTGCTCATCCTGGTGAAGCTGATCGGTGCGCTCCCGGTCTACCGTCGCGTCGCCCGGGAGTCTTTTCACGGGGCCGGGTCGATCGAGATCCTCGAGCGGCTGCTGCCGTGGTGGACGGGCAAGGTCGTCGTGCTCGTGCTGCTCGGCTTCGCCATCACCGATTTCGTGATAACCATCACCCTGTCGACCTCGGATGCTGCCGCTCACGTCGTCGGCAATCCGCTCATGCCGGCGTGGCTCCAGTCGCAGCAGCTACTCATCGCCCTCGTCCTCGTCCTGTTGCTCGGCATCGTGTTTCTCAAGGGGTTCACGGAGGCGATCACGATCGCGGTGGTGCTGGTCGCCGCATTCATGTCGCTCAACGCCGTGGTGCTCGCGGTCGCTCTCGGTCGTGTCGTCTCCGCTCCGCACGTGGTGACGGACTGGTGGGCGGCTGTGACTCAGCAACACGGCGATCCGATCCTGGCGATCGGCGTGGCGATCCTGGTCTTCCCGAAGCTCGCGCTGGGTCTGTCCGGCTTCGAGACCGGGGTTGCCGTCATCCCGCAAATCACAGGGAAGCCGGGCGACACCCCGTCGAATCCGCGGGGTCGGATCCGCGGCGCGCAGCGACTGCTCACGACGGCGGCGCTCATCATGAGCGTCTTCCTGCTCCTGTCGAGCCTCGCCACCACGCTGCTCATCCCGCTCAAAGACTTCGCACCCGGGGGCGCGGCGAACGGCAGGGCGCTGTCGTACCTCGCGCATCACGACCTGGGTGCTGCTTTCGGCACGGTCTACGACATCAGCACCATCGCCATCCTGTGGTTTGCGGGCGCATCGGCGATGGCAGGCCTCATCGACCTGGTACCGCGCTACCTGCCGAAGTACGGGATGTCGCCGCAGTGGGCGCGCGCCCCGCGACCGCTCGTGCTGGTCTTCACCGCCCTGGCCATCGTCATCGTGATCATCTTCCAGGCGAGCGTGGACGGTCAGGGCGGTGCCTATGGCACGGGTGTCCTGGCGGTGATCACCTCGGCTGCGGTCGCCGTCATGGTCTCGGCCATCCGGCAGCGACAGCGCTGGCGCTCCATCGGCTTCGCGGTCACCACCCTCGTCTTCCTGTACACGACCATCGTGAACATCGTGGAGCGGCCGGATGGAATCCGCATCGCCTCGCTGTTCATCCTCGGCCTGCTGGTCGTGTCTGTCGTCTCGCGGGTGTTGCGGTCGTATGGGCTCCGTGCGACATCGGTGAGCCTCGACGATGCCGCGCAGCAGATCGTCGAGGCGGCCGCGCGGGCCGGCGCTCTCCGGTTCGTCGCGAGGAATCCGGCGACGCAGCTGCCGGATGCGCCGGGCTCGGAGGGGATCGTGCTCGAGGTCCTCCCCGCCGACCCCTCCGACTTCGAGGAGCCCCTCGTAGTGAAGGGCTCGGTAGTGAAGGGTTCGGTAGTGAAGGGCGACGCGACGGGCTCTCCGGCGCTGCGCGTGACGGGCAGCAACGTGCCGACGACTCTGGCCAGCGTGCTGCTCGCGGTTCGCGACCTGACCGGTGTGGTTCCCGAGATCCTGATCACCAGGGCCGAGGGCAATGCCGTGTCCAACACGCTGCGCTTTCTCGTCACCGGCTCCGGCGAGACCGCGTCGATCACGCGCGAGGTGCTCCGCCGCGCCGAGAAGAATCCCACGCGGCGTCCGGTCGTGCGCTCCGAGCGCGCACGAATCGCTCCTCCGCCGTCCGAGACCGCTACGGGTGACGTCGGCTCAGGCGCGCAACCAGACGGTCGCGTCGGCGGCGAGGAGTCCGCCGGAGACGGCACCCGGGGAGCTGGCGAGTAGCACCTCGCCCGACACCGGCACCGCGCTCGGGCCGATGTTCGCCACCACGCGGATGCCGCCGTTGCGGAAGTCGAGCACGTCCGTCGCCGAATCCGCCCAGTCGATCGCTCCCGCGCCGAGCGCCTCTGCGCGGCGCAGCGTCAGTGCGTCCCGGTACAGCGCGAGGGTCGAGTTCGGGTCGCCCTCCTGCCGGTCGGCGGCGAGTTCGCGGAACTCCTCCGGCTGCGGCAGCCAACTCGCGCCGGTCGGGCTGAAGCCGTAGGCGGGTGCGTCGGCGGTCCAGGGCAGAGGCACGCGACATCCGTCCCGTCCGATCTCACGACCGCCGGTGCGCACGAAGTTCGGGTCTTGCCGTGCCTCGGCCGGCAGGGCGGTGTGGTCGGGCAGGCCGAGTTCCTCGCCCTGGTACAGGTAGCTGGAGCCGGGCAGCGCGAGGGTGAGCAGCGTGGCGGCGCGGGCGCGGCGGAGTCCGAGTGTGGCATCGGGCTGCTCGTCGTCGGCCGCGATGCCATTGGGCCAGCCGGTCGGGTCGGTGAGACCGAACCGACTGCTGTGCCGGACGCAGTCGTGGTTGGAGAGCACCCAGGTGGTCGTGGCACCGACGGCATCGTTCGCCGCGAGGGAGTCGGCGATGATCTTGCGCAGCCGGGGAGCGTTCCACCCGGCGAGCATGAAGGGGAAGTTGAAGGCCTGCTGCATCTCGTCCACGCGCACATAGCGGGCCATCCGTTCGACCGGTGAGACCCAGGCCTCTGCGACCAGGATGCGATCGCTGCCGTACTCATCGAGCACTTTATGCCAGTGGCGGTATATGTCGTGCACGCCGTCCTGGTCCCACATGGGTCCGCGGTCTCCGCCACCGTGCGTCTCTCGATCGATGGCGTGCGCGGCGTGGTCGACATCGGGGAGGTCACCGTCTTTCACGAGCGAGTGGGCGACATCCACCCGGAAGCCGTCGACACCGCGATCGAGCCAGAATCGCAGCACGGAGTCGAAGAAGGCCACCACCTCGGCGTTCGCCCAGTTGAAGTCGGGCTGCTTCGTGTCGAACAGGTGCAGGTACCACTGGCCGCCGCGCCCGTCGACGTCCGGCAGCCGGTCCCATGCGGGACCGCCGAACAGCGATCGCCAGTTGTTCGGCGGAAGCTCGCCGTGCTCACCGCGTCCGTCCCGAATCAGATAGCGATCGCGCTCGGGGGAGCCTGGCGCCGCGGCGACCGCGTCGACGAACCACGGATGCTCGTCCGAGCTGTGATTGGGAACCAGATCGACGATCATCCGAAGGCCGGCATCATGCGTGGCGGCGAGCAGCTCGTCGAAGTCGGCGAGGCTGCCGAAGACCGGGTCGACCTCGGTGTAGTCGGCGACGTCGTAGCCCGCGTCCGCCTGCGGGGAGACGTAGAACGGAGAGAGCCAGACGGCGTCGACTCCCAGTCGGGACAGGTAGGGGATGCGGTTCCTGATGCCGTCGAGATCACCGATCCCGTCGCCGTCCGCATCGGCGAATGAGCGCGGATAGACCTGGTAGATCACCGCCGAACGCCACCACCCGTCTGCCTGTGCGTTCGATCGCGGCGAGGCATCCGGGGTGACGGTGGTCGAGGTCATATGGCGCTGACTCCTTCGGCAGTGAAGAGGGACGGGGCATTTATACGGGATGCGGTGTGTGGGTGCAACCGGTTGCAGGTTGGCCCCCGAATCGGCTACTTTGAGCGGGCACCAAGGTTATTGCGCATGTGTCTCAAAGAGGAGAAACCATGAAAAAATCACGTCTGGCAGTTATCGCCGGCGTTGCGACGCTCGGTCTGGCTCTCGCCGGATGTTCCGGCGGAGGCTCTGGCGGAGGTGATTCTGCGTCCTCGGGTCTCGAGAGCCGCGGTCCGATCACCTACGTTCAGGGCAAAGACAACAGCAATGTCATCCGCCCGCTTCTGGAGAAGTGGAACGCGGCACATCCGAAGGAGAAGGTCACCTTCAAGGAGCAGTCGGATCAGGCCGATCAGCAGCATGACGACCTGGTTCAGCACTTCCAGGCCAAGGACAAGGGCTACGACGTCGTGGATGTCGACGTCGTCTGGACCGCGGAGTTCGCGGCCAAGGGGTGGCTGACCCCGTTGACCGGGAAGATGAAGATCGACACCGACGGGCTGTTCGACTCTGCGGTCGAGGGTGCCACGTACAACAAGACGTTGTTCGCCGCCCCGCAGACCTCCGATGGCGGGATGCTCTACTACCGCACCGACCTCGTGAAGACCCCGCCGAAGACGTGGGACGAGATGATGTCGATGTGCTCGATCGCCAAGGGAGCCGGCATCGGCTGCTACGCGGGCCAGTTCGCCAAATACGAAGGCCTGACGGTCAATGCGTCCGAGGCGATTAACGGCGCCGGTGGAGCGATCCTGAACGCCAGCGGTGCTCCGACAGTCACCAGCGCGGATGCCAACAAGGGTCTGGGTGCGCTGGTCGCCGCGTTCAAGGATGGAAACATCCCGGCCGAGGCGATCACCTACCAGGAGGAGCAGGGGCGTACCGCCTT
>JBEVGK010000200.1:0-5042 GCA_040511795.1 Lacisediminihabitans sp.
AAGGCCGACGGCTACGGCCACGGTGCTGTGCAGTCCGCGCGCGCGGCCCTCGCGGGCGGTGCCGCCTGGCTCGGCGTCGCGGACCTCGACGAGGCGCACGAACTGCGCGCCGCGGGCATCGACGCCCCCGTGCTCTGCTGGCTCGCCGACCCCTGGACGAATCTGACGGATGCCGTGGCCGCCACGATCACCAGCTCCTGCGCCAACATCGAGACCCTCCAGGCGGTGGCCGCCGCAGCCGCAGCGACGGGCACCGCCGCCCAGGTGCACCTCGAACTCGACACCGGAATGGCCCGGGGAGGCGCGGAGAGCAGCCGCTGGGCCGAACTCTGCGCGGCCGCGGCGGCGAGCGGGGTGGAGGTCACCGGCATCTGGTCGCACCTCGCATTGGCGGCCGACCCCGACCCGCTGTCGACCACCGCGCAGAAGATCGCGTTCGACGAGGGAGTCGAGACAGCGCGAGAGCTCGGCCTGAGTCCGCGGGTGCTGCACCTCGCCAATTCCGCCGCCGCCCTCGACCACGAGCAGACCTGGTTCGACCTGGTGCGCTGCGGCGCCGGTGTCTACGGCATAGAGACGGTCCGCAATCGAAACCACGCCCTCGAACCGGCGATGCGAGTGGTGAGTCGCGCCACGCAGGTGCGCAGGGTTCCCGCCGGCAGTGGGGTGAGCTACAACCACGCGTATGTCACCGACCGCGAGACGACACTCGTGCTGGTCCCGGTGGGCTATGGCGACGGGGTGCCGAGGGGGCTCTCGCGCGGCGGCCAGGTCGTGATCGACGGCCGGCGGCATCCGATCGTCGGGGCGATCTCCATGGATCAGCTCGTGGTCGATGTCGGCGATGCGCCGGTCGCCCTGGGCGCCGAGGTCGTGCTGCTCGGCTCGCCCCGCCACGGCGAACCGGACGCCCAGGAATGGGCCGACGTGACCGGTACGATCGCCCATGAGATCCTCACCGGTCTCGGCGGACGCATGGCAAGAGAACACATCAACCAGGTAGGGACAGCATCATCGTGAAGCGCATCGGCATCATCTTCGGCGGGGCGAACAGCGAGCACGAGGTCTCGCTCAACTCGGCGAAGAGTGCATTCGACAACCTCGACGGCGAGCTGTTCGAGGGCGTGCTGATCGGCATAGACAAGGCGGGGAAGTTCCACCGCGTCGAGACAGTGGATGCCCTGGCAGATGCCGAGGATGGCACCCGCTTCCCCGATCTCGACGACATCGACGTCGCCTTCCCCGTGCTGCACGGACGCTTCGGCGAAGACGGAACCGTGCAGGGCCTGCTCGAGCTGTCCGGTATTCCCTATGTCGGCTGCGGGGTGCTCTCGAGTGCACTCGCGATGGACAAACTGCTCTCCCAGCGGGTGCTCGAGGCCGCGGGCATCCCGACGATCCCGTCCCGCGGGATCACGGCGGACAACCGTGACGAGGCGATCGAGCTGTCGGCAGAACTCGAGTATCCGCTGTTCGTCAAGCCGAACCGCGCCGGGTCGAGCGTCGGTGCCAGCCGCGTCGAGACGCCGGACGAACTGCTCGCCGCGATCGACCTCGCCCTGGAGCACGACACGACCGCGCTGGTGCAGATGGCGATCGTCGGCGAGGAGATCGACCTCGGCGTTCTGCAGGCCGTCGACGGAACTCTCGGGGTGGGAGCGCCACTGCGCATCCGCCCGACCCACTCGGTGTTCTTCGACTACGAGGCCAAGTACACCGCGGGCGGTGCCGAACTCGAGGTTCCCGCCCAGATCCCCGACGCCCTGACCGCTCAACTCTCCGAGTACGCCCGGCTGGCCTTCCGCGCCCTCGATTGCGAGGGGCTCGCCCGCGTCGACTTCTTCGTCGGCGAGGACGGCACGATCACCCTCAACGAGGTCAACACCCTGCCCGGGTTCACCGCGTTCAGTCAGTACCCGCGCATGTGGCAGGCGGTCGGCGTGAGTTACACCGAGCTGCTCACCCGGCTCATCGACCGGGCTGTCGCGATCCACTGACTCAGCTCCGCAGACGATAATCGAGGGATGCCCCTCTACCGTGACGAAGCCGTCGTGCTGCGCACCCACAAGCTGGGTGAGGCCGACCGTATCGTCACGATGCTGACCCGGCAGCACGGAAAGATCCGCGCGGTCGCCAAGGGCGTTCGGCGCACCGCGAGCAAGTTCGGTGCCCGGCTCGAGCCGTTCATGGTCGCCGATGTACAGCTGTTCGAGGGTCGCAGCCTCGACACGATCACCCAGGCGGAGTCGGTCGGCTCCTACGGTGCCGAGATCACCGCCGACTACGGCAGCTACACCGCCGCCAGCGCCATGGTCGAGACCGCCGACAAGCTGACGGATGCCGAGCCCCAGCTGCAGCAATACCTGCTGCTGGTCGGTGCGCTGCGCTCCCTCGCCCGGGCGGAGCACGGCTCCAGCCTCACCCTCGACTCCTATTTGCTGCGCGCACTCTCTATCGCCGGCTGGTCGCCGAGCTTCATCGACTGTGCCGTGACGGGCGCACCCGGACCGCACTCCGCCTTCGTGGTTCAGCTCGGTGGCGTCGTCGCCGACGAGGTCGCCCCGCCCGGCGCTCCCCGGCTCGATCGCCACACCCTCGGGTTGCTCTCGTCGCTGCTCACCGGCGACTGGGCGGCGGCCGACGCAGCGGATGACCGCACTCGCTCCCAGGCGAGCGGGATCGTCGCCGCGTACACCCAGTTCCATCTCGACCGCGGACTCCGCTCGCTCGAGCACGTCGACCGCCGCCGAATCCCCTCCCAGGAAGTGTGACTCGATGCCCGTAGGCAAGACCCACCGCGACGCCGTCGACTTCAAGCCTGTCGACTGGACCGGGCTCTATCCGCCCGCCCTGCCGAAGTCGGCGGTGCCGCAGCACGTCGCGATCGTCATGGATGGCAACGGACGCTGGGCCAACGGCAAGGGCCTCACCCGGGTCGAGGGGCACAAGGCCGGCGAGGCGTCGCTGCTCGACGTGGTCGCCGGTGCGATCCAGTCCGGCGTCAAGTACCTCAGCGTCTACGCCTTCTCGACCGAGAACTGGAAGCGCTCGCCCGACGAGGTCCGCTTCCTCATGGGCTTCAACCGCGATGTGCTGCACCGGCGTCGCGACCAGCTCAACGACTGGGGCGTACGGGTGCGCTGGGCCGGGCGCCGACCCAAACTCTGGCGCTCCGTCATCGACGAACTGCAGTACGCCGAGCAACTGACCGCGGGCAACTCCACTCTCACTCTCACGATGTGCGTCAACTACGGCGGGCGCACGGAGATTCAGGATGCGGTGCGGAAGATCGCCGAGGAGGTCGCCGCGGGCAGACTGAAGCCGTCCGGAATCTCGGAGAAGGTCATCCAGAAGCACCTGTATCAGCCGGATCTGCCCGACGTCGACCTGTTCGTGCGGAGCTCGGGGGAGCAGCGCACCAGCAACTTCATGCTGTGGCAGAGCGCCTACGCCGAGATGGTTTTCCTCAACACGCTCTGGCCGGACTTCTCCCGAGAAGACCTGTGGGAGGCGATCTCGCTGTACGCCGCGCGCAATCGCCGTTTCGGTGGGGCGATCGACGCCCCGACCGCCTAGTCGCGGGCACCCTCGATCGCCGCTGCCGGACCGTCACTCGCCCCCCCCCGACGGGGCGATGAACGGAAACTCAGGACTGTGGTCGCAGCCGGGGCGCCACGGCCCGTGCTGAGCCGACGAAGGCGACCAGTCCCCTGAATTTCCGAAGGTCACCCGGTGGAGTCCCACACTCTGGCGATCAGCTAGGTGTCGCGAACGGCGTCGGCGAGCGGTCCGGCGAACCAACGCTCCACATCGCGCGGCCTGCGCAGACGCACGATCGTGAGGCGCGGGAAATCGGTCTGTGCCTCCGGCACAGCTCGGGCATAGCGACGGTACGTCGACACCGACCAGCGGATGATCCCGTCCCTCCGGAAGATCGCGTACAGCATTCCGGGCTCCCGATTGCCGTTCCACATCTCCTCCTGGGTGCGAGCGCGATGCCAGGTCCGTCTCACCACCCGGGTGACGGTGACGAACCGCGAGAAATCAAGCCACACCATCGTGTCGGCCCGCTCGCAGAGCAGCGGGCGCACGGTGCGGTACTGCCACTCGGTGACCCAGCGGTCCGCACTCGTGAAGGCGTCGACATCCGTGAGAAAGGCTTCGCGCGGCGTCCACGCCGGGCCATGGAACAGCCCATCGATCTCGGTGTGCGGGATGCCTGCCAGCGCCGAGATCCGGCCGGCGAGAGTCGTCTTGCCCGATCCTGCGACGCCGGCGATGAGGATGCGTTTCGGGCGCTGGGGGAGGGGATCGTCGGCTCCGAGCATCCCTCTAGTCTGCCCGACCGTCGCTACGCTGGAGTCATGGCCGCCCCCGACAAACCCCCGTTCCTCTCTCGTCTCCGGCACGCGCTGGTCGGTCGTCATGAGGCTCCGGCAGCGTCCGGGCGCAACCCCGGAATGCTCGGGCATGCTCCCGAGCCGGGACCGTTCGACGAGCCGCCCACCGAGCCGATCGAGCTCGACGGGCCGCTGCCGTGGGAACTAAGCGAGTCCGAGACCCGTGAATCCGAGACAGAGGATCAGAAATGACCGCCATTCGCACCGGCATCATCGGCTACGGCCTCTCCGGACGCATCTTCCACTCGCCCTTCATCGCGGCGAACCCCGCCTTCTCGCTCGACGTGATCTCCACAGCGAACGAGGCGCGAGCGCAGCAGGCGCGGGAGCAGCATCCGTCAGCCACCGTCGTCGCGACCCCCGACGAATTGCTCGACTCCGAGCTCGACCTGGTGGTGCTGGCCTCCCCGGCACACGTGCACCTCGAGCAGGCTCAGGCGGCAATCGCGGCCGGGATCGCGGTGGTCATCGACAAGCCGTTCGCGGCATCCGTCGCCGAGGCGACCCGCATCATCGAGGCATCAGAGGATGCCGGGGTGCCGCTGACCGTGTACCAGAACCGTCGCTGGGACGGGGACTTCCGTACCGTGCGCACGCTTCTCGACGAGGGCGTGCTCGGCCGCGTGCACCGCTTCGAGTCGA
>JBEVGK010000201.1:0-7195 GCA_040511795.1 Lacisediminihabitans sp.
CAGTCGGCGCGCGGAACTCATCGAACGGTCGCAAACGGCTCTTCTCGCCTCGGTTTTTGCGCCGTTTGCGACCGCTCGGCTGGGGTCGGCTGATGGTGGTTCCGCCTAGGGATGCCAGCAGACAAGACCGGGCCGGACCCCCGAAGGAGCCCGGCCCGTCGTCTACTTCGTGCCGTCTAGCTGTTCGCGGTGACGAACTCGAGGAAGTCGCCCGAGTTGTCCCAGCGCTTGCCGTTGACGAAGACCGTCGGCGTGCTGAATCCGCCCTGTGCGGCATTGATGAGGTCGGGGTTCGACGTGACCTTGGTGGTGACGTTCGCCACCCACTTCTTGAAGGTCTCGTTGTCGACGCACTTGTTGATCGCGTCCGTGCCGACCCCGGCATCCTTCAACAGACCCTTGATCTGACTGTTGGTAAGACCCGTGGTGCCCTCCTGGGGCTGCTTGTCGTAGAAGACGTTCTGGGCGTCGAGGAACTTGTCCGGTGCGAAGTTGGCGACGCAGGCGGCGGCGTTGGCCGCGCGGGATGCGTAACGGCTGCCCGCATAGCTGCGGTCCAGGATCGAGACGGGCTGGACATCCAGCGTCGCCTTGCCGGACTTCACGAGGTCTGCGATGCCACCGGCGAAGGACTTCTCGAAGGCCTGGCAGGCCGGGCACGCCCAGTCGACGTAGGTGACGATGTTGGCCACGCCGTCGGTGCTGGCGCCGGTCGGGGGCGTCACGGCGTCGCTCACCTTGGCGGCCGGAGTGAGGGTCGGGGTGATCTTTCCGTCCTCGCCGGTGAAGAGGATGCCGCTGCTCGCCATGTTCTTCGGGCCCTTGCTGCTGCCGCCACCGCTCGCTCCGGTGTTGCCGACCACGATCAGCACGATGACCACGACAATGGCGATCACCGCGACACCGATGCCGCCCTGCAGGAAGATCTTGTTGCGACGCTGGCGTTTCTTCTCCGCCTCGCGTTCGATGCGCGCCTTCTCGCGAGCCTCTTCGCGTCGATCCTTCTTGCCGGGGGTACTGCTGCCGGGAGCGGCCATGGCTGTTCTCTAGTTCTCTCGGTTGACGGAAATCTCTTGCGAGGTTATCGGACGAATTCTTGAGGATGGCTGCGGATGTCCGGCAGGTTCCTAGAAGCGGTGAACGACGTCCAGCTGCACCTGGGCGATCAGGAAGATGACCGCGAAACAGGCCAGGCTGATCACCGGCACGAAGCCGTAGAGGGTCGCGCCGACACTGCGCAGCCGACGACCGCCACCGAAGGTGCCCTCCTTGAGGTTGTACAGGGTGACCAGCAGGAATGTCGGGATGACCGCCACCCAGGTCGTCATGCACCAGGGGCACAGGGTGCCGAGGGTGAAGATGCTCTGGGTGATCAGCCAGACGATGAAGGCCAGGGCGCCCAGCATCCCGAGGTTGAAGGCGATCCAGAACCAGCGCGCGAAGCGCAGCCCGGCGAGCAGCATCACGCCGACCATGAGCACGGCGATCCAGCCGCCGACGCCGATGAGGGGGTTGGGGAATCCGAATACCGAGCCCTCGGGCGACGACAGGTTCTTGCCGCACTGCACCAGGACGCTGACATCGCAACTCGGGGCGATGTCGGGGGAGACGAAGGTGCCGACATTGTCGGTGACCAGCCGGATGGCGGCGAAGAAGCCGGCGCTCGAGGCGAGAATCAGCCAGATGCCGAGCACGGTGGCGTTGCCGTTTCGCGGGATCAGCCGTACTGCCAACACGACGATGCCGATGAACAGGAGCGCCTGCACGACGAACAACGGGGAGACGGCGGCCGGTCGCAGCCCGAGGTAGATGACCCACAGCTCGAACACCGTGCCGATGAGCGCAAGAGGGGTGATCGCGAGCCACCAGCCCGGCTTCAGCACGGCGCCGGCGAGCTGCGCGACGCCGAGCGCGAGGAACGCGGCGAACAGGATGAGTGCGAAGGTCGACGACGGGTAGCCGAGCTCATTGTCGGCGCCGATCAGCGTGACGCCCTTGCCGGCGGCCTCGATGCCATTAAAGGCGATGATCACGCTCAGGAACGACGAGAGGACGCCGATTCCCCCGAGGGCGGTCAGGGCGATCGCGGCGGTTCTGGGGCTCTGGATCGTCGTCTCGGTCGGCACGCTGGCGATTATTGCATGCGCTAAATGCGGGGTCCTGGGCGAAGCGTGCGATAATTTGGTGTAGTCACCCGGGCCGCGCCCGACGTGACGCCAGAGAATGCTTACCGGGCACCAACCCGGGCCACGCAGGAACGGTGCGAACGCACCGCTATCGAGAACGTGTCGCATAGCCAGTTGCGAGCAGTGAGAACAACGAACGTGACAGTAACGAACGCGACCAGAGCCCGAGCCGATTCAGGCCGGAGCCGGTCACGGAACGTCAAGGATTAGCGGGGACCTGCGCAGCAGGAAGTCGCGAGAGAGAGTACCCGGTGGGCGGCGCGGCCACTCATTCCGGGCTAGGAGTGCACCAGCGATGGTGGAGACAAATTCACAGAACAACGATGGATCAGCCGAACCGACCGAGGTGAAGCGACGCGGTCGTCTTTTCGGTCGCGGGCGAAAGGCCGCAGCGGCGCAGACCGCACCGCCGGCCGTTGAACCGACGATCGAGCAGCCCGCGCCGGCCCAGCAGCCGGTAGCGCAGCAGGTGACGGATGCCGCGGCTCCCGCCACCCCCGCCACAGAGGCGATCGCGGCCGACGCCGCCCCCGCCAAGCGTGCACCGGCGCGCCGCACGGCCCCCGCGGCGGATGCGGATGCGACGGCGGGTGACGACAAGCCCGCGACCCGGACCCGTACCCGCAAGCCCGCCGCGGCGAAGGCGGACGTGGAGCCTGCTGTGGAGCCCGTCGCCGACGAGGACGAGAAGCCCGCCAAGCCGGCCCTCGCCCGCCCGACGACCTCTCTGATCTTCCAGGCCCCGGACATCCCGGTCCTGCCGCCGCGTGCGAACCGCGGACCGGCAGGCGACCGCGACGACCGTGACGACCGCGATGACGAAGAGCCCGGCACCCTGCGCCGCCGCTCGCGCCGCCGCGCCGGAGACGAAGACCGCGACAACGGCGGCACCACCGGAAACGCGGGCAACGGCAACCAGCCTGCCAACACCGTCGTCAAGGTGCGCACCCCGCGCCCGCAGCCCGAACTCAGCAACGAGCCGACCAAGGTGCGCGGCTCCACCCGCCTCGAGGCGAAGAAGCAGCGTCGCCGCGATGGCCGCGACGCCGGTCGTCGCCGCCCGGTGATCACCGAGGCCGAGTTCCTCGCCCGCCGCGAGAGCGTCGACCGCAAGATGGTCGTGCGCTCCAAGTTCGACCGCATCCAGATCGGTGTGCTCGAAGACGGCGTGCTCGTGGAGCACTATGTGGCCAAGGCCGCAGACGCCAGCCTCATCGGCAACGTCTACCTCGGTCGCGTGCAGAACGTGCTGCCGAGCATGGAAGCCGCTTTCGTCGACATCGGACGCGGCCGCAACGCCGTGCTGTACTCCGGCGAGGTCGATTGGGATGCCGCCGCCGAGAACTCCGCGGAGGGCAAGAGCCAGGCCCGCCGCATCGAGCTCGCACTGAAGCCGGGCGACAAGGTGCTCGTACAGGTCACCAAGGACCCGGTCGGCCACAAGGGTGCCCGCCTCACCAGCCAGGTCTCGCTGCCCGGCCGCTACCTCGTCTATGTGCCGAACGGCTCGATGAACGGCATCAGCCGCAAGCTGCCCGACACCGAGCGCGCGCGGCTCAAGAAGATCCTCAAAGAGGTGCTGCCCGAGAATGTGGGCGTCATCGTCCGCACCGCGGCCGAGGGCGCTACCGAGGAGCAGCTCACCCTCGACGTGAACCGGCTCACCGCGCAGTGGGCGGCCATCAGCGAGGCGCTCGAGCACGTGCAGGCGCCCGCGCTGCTGCACAGCGAGCCCGACCTGCTGGTCAAGATCGTGCGTGATGTCTTCAACGAGGACTTCGATTCGCTCATCATCGACGGTGCGGATGCCGAGGCCACGATCTCGACGTACCTGAAGCAGGTCGCGCCCGATCTGGTCGACCGCGTGAAGACCTACGAGGGGACCGTCGACTCCTTCGACGAGTACCGCATCACCGAGCAGATCGAGAAGGCGCTCGACCGCAAGGTCTGGTTGCCCTCCGGTGGTTCGCTCGTGATCGACCGCACCGAGGCGATGACCGTCGTCGACGTCAACACCGGCAAGTTCGTCGGTTCCGGCGGAAACCTCGAAGAGACGGTCACCAAGAACAACCTGGAGGCGGCCGAGGAGATCGTCCGCCAGCTGCGCCTCCGTGACATCGGCGGCATCATCGTCGTCGACTTCATCGACATGGTGCTCGAGTCGAACCGGGATCTCGTGCTGCGCCGTCTGGTCGAGAGCCTCAGTCGCGACCGCACCAAGCACCAGGTCGCCGAGGTCACCAGCCTCGGCCTCGTGCAGATGACCCGCAAGAAGCTCGGCCTCGGCCTGATCGAGTCGTTCTCGGAGCCCTGCGAGACCTGCGCCGGGCGCGGCATCATCGTGCACCACGACCCCGTGACCAAGCACCGCCAGTCGGTGCAGCCCGAGATTCGTCGCAGTCGCGGCGGCCGCGGTGGCAACGGCAATGGCGGCAACAACGGCGGCAGCGGAAACACCAACGGTGGCGGCTCGCACAACAACGGGTCTGGCAACGGCGGCAACCAGAAGGCTCCGGCCGGCGGCGGCACCCACGCCATCACCGACGACGTGAAGAACGCCCTGGCGCAGATCGCTGCATCGACGATCCCGCACGAGCCCGCTGCGGAGACCGCTCACGAGGCCGAGCCGGTCGTCCAGAACGCGAGTGCCGAGCAGAAGCCCTTGCAGAAGGGCAACGCTCAGCGAAACGGGGCGCAGCGCGACGGACAGCGGAACGGCTCGCAGCGCACCACCGCGGCCCAGCAGACCGAGCCGCAGGCGACGACGGAACCGGTGGCCGCGACAGCGGATGCCGCCTCCAGCGTCGTCGAGGCGGCCTCCGTGGCCGCCGCCGAGGCCGCGGTCGCGATTCTCGACATCCCCGTGACGAAGGCGCAGCGCCAGCCGCGTCGCATCTCCACCCACGATGCCGAGCAGATCCTCGACTCCGTGCTCGACGCACTCCCGGAACCCAAGCAGCCGGGACAGGGGCGTTCGCGCACCTCGCGCCGGGCATCCAGTGCCGGTACCGTGCGGACCTCCGCCGAGGGCACTTCGGAGGCCTGACGCCCACGCAGCACGCAGTTCCCGGGGCGCCGCGCACATTCCTCACCGGATGGCGCGGCGCTCCTTCTGGCTCACCCGCAGGCCGCTGGCCCGCAGTCGCTCCACGAGCTGACGTATCGTGACCGGCTCCGCCCCTGCCGCCACGAGCTCGGCGTAGCGTGCCTCGGGCACGTCGTAGTGATCGAGGTCGAACCCGCGCCGTGGAATCCCCATGCTCTCGGCGAAGTCGTGCAGCTCGTCGATCGAGACGTCGCTGACCAGATGCGACCAGAGGGTGCCGTGGGCCGGCCACCGGGGCTGGTCGATCAAGATCATGGGGGAATCCTCTACTGGTGCAGCGGGTACTGGTTCGCCGCGCTGGATGAACATCGTAGTTCGGTGCGGTATCGCCCGAGCACCAGGTAGGCGAGAATAAGTCGAACACCTGGCGAGCGAAGGAGCCCTGCGATGGCAACGACATCTGAACGCACCGAGGTAGGGCGGCGGGGTGCGCCCGAGCTGCGCGGGCCTGCCGCCGTCGCAGCAGCAGGAGTACTGGCCGTGCAGGCCGTCCAGCTACTCGCGAGCACGGTGGTCAGCTTCGTCAACTCTGCGTCCTTTGCGACCTCGCTGGTGATCGTCGCCTCGATCGGCGAGCAGATCGCCTTCGCGGGGGTGCCGTTCGCGCTCGGGGTGTTCCTCACGCTGTGGCTGGTTCGACCAGTGGTCGCGCGGTCGAGTGTGTGGCGGGTGATCGGGGGCGGAGCGATCGCGGCCGTCGGCGGCGGCATCCTGATGTTCGTCGTTCAATTGCTGCTGCAGATCGTACGTTCCCCCGACTACAACCTCATGGGACGGATCCCGGGCGTGAGCGCGTTCTACTCGGTGGGTTCGAGTCTGAACGCGATCATCAACGGGATGCCGCTCGTCGTGCTCGCGGTCGTGCTGCTCTGGCTGTACCTCCGTCGGCGGGCGAACAGCCCCGCAATATCGGGTACCCTCGAAGAAGCGTGAGTGAGGCGCGACCCGAGTTTGACCGGGTGGTCGGTAATCGAGTATTGTTGACCCTTGGTGTGCGCTGGGCTGAGCCCGCAAATCTGCACGCCAGGACTTCTTCCGGAATCTCCTCCGGTCACATAGTTAGGGTTACAAGTGGTTTACGCAGTTGTGCGCGCCGGCGGTCGGCAGGAAAAGGTCGAGGTCGGTACGATCGTCGTCCTTGACCGCATCAAGGCAGACAAGAACGGCAACGTCGAGCTCGCTCCCGTGCTGTTCGTCGATGGTGACAAGATCACCCACGAGGCTTCGGCACTCGCGAAGATCACCGTGACCGCTGAGGTCGTCGGAGACCTGCGTGGCCCGAAGATCGTCATCCAGAAGTTCAAGAACAAGACCGGGTACAAGAAGCGCCAGGGCCACCGCCAGGAGCTCACCCGTCTCAAGATCACGAGCATCAAGTAGTCGAGGAGCTGACTCATGGCACACAAAAAGGGCGCAAGCTCCACCCGTAACGGTCGCGATTCCAACGCTCAGCGCCTCGGCGTGAAGCGCTTCGGCGGCCAGGTCGTCGGCGCCGGCGAGATCATCGTCCGCCAGCGCGGTACCCACTTCCCCCCCGGCGTCAACGTCGGCCGTGGCGGCGACGACACGCTGTTCGCTCTCGCAGCGGGCTCGGTCGAGTTCGGCGCGAAGGGTGGCCGCAAGGTCATCAACATCGTCGCAGCGGCGGCTGAGTAGTAACACTCTTCGTCGGCACAGGCCGACACCGGTGGAGCGAGCTTCGGCTCGCTTTCACCTTTTAAGCAGCAAACAGTTCACTGCAGTTCATTAGACAGTTCAGGCACGACAACACGAAGGGATGCGTTGTGGCTACCTTCGTTGACCAGGTAACGCTCCACCTCAAGGCGGGCGACGGCGGCGACGGCTGCGTGTCGGTCAAGCGCGAGAAGTTCAAGCCTCTCGCCGGCCCCGACGGCGGCAACGG
>JBEVGK010000202.1:0-5403 GCA_040511795.1 Lacisediminihabitans sp.
CGTGCAGCGCACGCCCGCCGGAAACCAGGTGCTGGTCGGTTACGTCTCCCTCACCGACGACACAGCCTCGTTCGACAGGGTCGCCGCGAGCGATCGGCTGCGCGAGGAACTCCCCGCCGCCCTGGTGCCGCTGCTCGCCGTGGTCGACGCGCTGCCGACCCGCACGTCGGGCAAGGTCGACCGCGGCGCGTTGCCCTGGCCGCTGCCGGCCGAGGAGGGTGCGGGCGAAAGCGCTCTGTCGCCGACCGTCGCCTGGCTTGCCGGGCCGTGGGCGGCCATCCTGGGCGCGCCGGTGAGTGGGCCGGATGACGACTTCTTCGCGCAGGGCGGCGGCTCGCTGACGGCGGCACAGCTGGTCTCCGCCATCCGCGAGCGCTACCCCGAGACCCGGGTCAACGACATCTACGACCACCCGCGCATCGGCTCCCTCGCCGAAGAACTGGAATCACGGATGCCCGCGGCCGCCCGCAGCGACCGGGTCGTTCGCCCGGTCTCCCGCGCCAGCCAGCTCGCGCAGACGCTCATCGGGGTGCCGCTCCATGTGCTGGTGGGTCTGCGCTATCTGGTCTACCTCGCGATCGCCAATAATCTGCTGCTGGCGGCCGGCGGCCCCCGGGTGCTGCCGCAGACATCCTGGTGGCTCGTCGCCGTCGGCGCGCTGCTGTTGCTGACTCCGCTCGGCAAGATGACGATCACCGTGCTGGCTGCGCGCATCCTGTTGCACGGTGTGACGCCGGGGGACTACCCGCGCGGCGGCTCGGTGCATCTGCGGCTGTGGACGGCGGAGCAGGTGGCCCAGTTGGTGGGCGGCGCGAGTCTCGCCGGCGCCCCCTGGATCACCTACTACGCTCGCGCCCTCGGGGCGAAGATCGGCGAGGGCGTGGACCTGCACACGCTGCCGCCGGTCACGGGCATGCTCAGCATCGGTCCCCGGGCGGCCATCGAGCCCGAGGTGGATCTCGCCGGCTATTGGATCGACGGCGACGTGCTGCGCCTCGGTCGCATGCACGTCGGGGCGGACGCCGTCGTCGGTTCCCGCAGCACGCTGCTCGCCGGTGCGAGCATCGGCGCGCGGGCGGAGGTGGAGCCGGGCTCCGCCGTCACCGGACGGATCCCCGCGGGCGAGCGGTGGGCGGGATCTCCCGCCGTGCGCGTCGGTCAGGCGAGACGGCCCTGGCCCGCCGAGCGCCCGCCCCGCGCGTCCGCCTGGCTGGCCGTCTACGGCCTCGGCTCGATCGTCATGGCCGCGATTCCCGTCGCGGCGTTGCTGCTCGGCGTCGCGGTCATCGGGCTGATCGTGGGGCATCCGGCCAGCTTCGGCAGCGCCGTCGGGAGCGCCTTCGCCGCACTCCCGCTCGGCGTGCTCGTCGCGGGGCTCGCCTACGCCCTGCTGCTGGTCCTCGTCGTGCGCCTGCTCGGCATCGGACTGCGCGAGGGCTACTTCCCGGTGCGCAGCCGCATCGGCTGGCAGGTCTGGGCCACCGAACGCCTGCTCGACAGTGCGCGCACCCTGCTGTTTCCGCTCTACGCGAGCCTGGTGACCCCCGTCTGGTTGCGGGCGCTCGGGGCCACCGTCGGTGCGGGAGTGGAGGCATCCACCGTCCTGCTGATTCCGCGCCTGACCACGATCGCGCCGGGCGCCTTCCTCGCCGATGACACCATGGTCGCCACCTACGAACTCGGCGGAGGGTGGGTGCGCATCGGGCGGGCCAAGGTCGGCAAGCGGGCATTTCTCGGCAACAGCGGCATCACGGGACCCGGCCGGTCCGTGCCGCGCAACTCGCTGGTGGCCGTGCTGTCGTCGACGCCGCGCAAGGCCAAGCGCGGCTCGTCGTGGCTCGGCAATCCACCCGCGAGACTGCGGCGTACCGTGAGCGATGTGGATGAGGCGCGCACCTTCGAACCGCCGCTGCGCCTCAAGCTCGCCCGCGGCACCTGGGAGGTGCTGCGCATCGTGCCGGTCTTCATCACCGGCTGGATCGCACTCGGCGTGCTCGCCATTCTCGACGCGCTCTGGCTCAGCCTCGGACTCGGCTGGACGATCGCGCTCTCCGGCCTCGTGATGCTCGCCGCGGGTGCCGTCGCGGCCGGGGTGACCACCCTGGCCAAGCTCGTCTTCGTCGGCCGGATCGACGCCCGCGAGCATCCGCTCTGGTCGTCGTTCGTCTGGCGCAACGAGGTGTCAGACACCTTCGTCGAGATGGTGGCCCGCCCGTTCTTCGCCGCGAACGCGGTCGGCACCCCGGCGGTGGCGGTCTGGCTGCGCACCCTCGGCGCGAGGGTCGGCCGCGGGGTCTGGTGCGAGACCTACTGGCTGCCCGAGGCCGACCTGGTCAGCCTCGGTGACGGTGCGACCGTGAACCGCGGATGCGTCGTGCAGACGCACCTCTTCCACGACCGCATCATGCAGCTCGACGCCGTCCGTCTCGAGAACGGCGCGACCCTCGGACCGCACAGCGTCATCCTGCCCGCGGCGTCGATCGACGCCGATGCCACCGTCGGCGCCGCCTCGCTCGTGATGCGCGGCGAGCGGGTGCCGCCGGGCTCGCTCTGGGCCGGTAACCCGATCTCGCCCTGGTCGGCTGGTCCGAACGGCACAGCATCGCCGTGGAATACTTGACGCCAGCCATGGCCGCCCACCCGAAACCGACCGTCAGCGCCAGCGGTCCGTCCACCACCGGCGCACCGTCGGCGGGTGATCCGTACCTTCCCAGCAGCGGAAACAGCGGCTACCTGGTCGACCACTACGACCTCAGCCTCGACTATCGCGTCGCCACGAATCGGCTCACCGCGACCGCCATCATCACCGCCTTCGCCACCTCGACGCTCGGCAAGTTCAGTCTCGATGTCGCCGGACTCATCGTCGACAAGGTCACCGTCGGCGGGGCCCGTCCGAAGGCGGTCAAGACCACCGCGCGCAAGCTCGTGGTGACCCCGATCGACGCGATCGAGGCCGGCGCCGAGTTCGTCGTGGAGGTGCGCTATCACGGCAGTCCGCATCCCATCCGCTCCCCGTGGGGCGACGTCGGCTGGGAGGAACTGGCCGACGGCGTGCTGGTCGCCAGCCAGCCGAACGGCGCCTCGTCGTGGTTTCCCTGCAACGACCACCCGAGCAACAAGGCCACCTTCGACATCACGGTCAGCTGCGAGTCGGCGTATCAGGTGGTCTCGAACGGCGACCTGATCTCGAAGACCATCGGCGCGAGCCGCACGACCTGGGCCTACTCCGTCACCGAACCGATGGCCACCTACCTCGCCGCCGTGCAGATCGGGCACTATCGCAGCACCCACACGGTCGCCGGGGACGTGCCGTTCGGGCTGTACTTCCCGCACCACCTGGCGGCGGCGGCCGCCACCGATTTCGGTCAGGTCGGCGCGATGATCGAGCTGTTCACCGACCGGTTCGGGCCCTATCCCTTCGACCGCTACAGCGTGGTGGTCACCGCGGACGAGCTGGAGATCCCCCTCGAGGCGCACGGCATGGCGACGTTCGGCAGCAACCACGTCGACGGGGCGCACGGCACAGACCGGCTGATCGCGCACGAGCTCGCGCACCAGTGGTTCGGTAACTCGCTCACCATCTCGCGCTGGCAGGACATCTGGCTGCACGAGGGTTTCGCCTGCTACGCCGAGTGGCTCTGGGGGGAGGCGAACGGCGGGGAGACCGCACAGCACAGCGCCACGCGACACTGGGCGCTGGTGAACGCCCAACCGAAGGACATCGTGGTCGGCGACCCCGGCATCCCGACCCTGTTCGACGACCGGGTCTACAAGCGCGGGGCCCTCGGGCTGCACGCGGTGCGCCGTGAGATCGGTGACGCGGCCTTCTTCGGCGGCCTGCGTGTGCTCACCGGCGCGCGCCGGTACGCGAGCGTGGGGCTCGCGGATGTCGTGGCCGCCTTCGCGCAGACGGCACCGGAGGCAGACGTGGCCGCCATCCTCGACCGCTGGATCTACGCGGCGCCGTTGCCGCGCATGCCGCGCTAGTCAGTCCGCCGGAGGGGGCTACTCGGCCCGGGTGTGGGTGAGGTCGGAGTCCTGCTCGGCCGCGGCATCCGTCGACGTCGTCGACTTCTTCGAGCGCGGGCCGTGCTCGGTGCTGTTCGGGTCGCTTCGCTCGGGCTTCTCGACCCAGCCCGGACGGTAGACCGAGGTCTCCGGCTCGGGGTGGCGCTGCGCCTGCACGACGATGAGTACGATGCCGAGCGCGATGGCGACGAACGACGCCCAGATGTTGGCCGGTATACCGAACAGGCCGTCGCTGGTCGGGTCGATGCGCAGAGCCTCGAGCCAGCTGCGCCCGAGCCCGTACCAGATGAGGTAGACCCCGAAGGCCTTGCCCCAGCGCAGCTCGGAACCGTGCCCGCGCAGCCGACGCTCGAGCAGCAGGATGACGGCGACGCCGGCCAGGTTCCAGATGATCTCGTAGAGGAACAGCGGCTGGAAAAGGGTGCCCTCCGGCAATCCGTTCGGGTATGCATTGCGGATGGCGGCGTTGCTCGACTCGATCTGCAGGCCCCAGGGCAGCGTGGTCGGCAGGCCGAACAGCTCGTGGTTGAACCAGTTGCCGAGGCGTCCGATGGCCTGGGCGACGAGCATGGCGGGGGCGAGCGCGTCGGCGAACGACCAGAGGCGGATGCCGTGGCGCCGACATCCGATCAGCGCACCGACGGTGCCACCCAGCAGCGAGCCGTACAGCGCATTGCCGCCGTCCCAGATGGCGAAGACGTTCCACAGGTTTGCGCCGGAGTAGAAGTAATCGCCGGTGTGGGTGAGCACGTGATAGAACCGTGCGCCGACGATGCCCAGCGGCACCGCCCAGATGATCACGTCGAGCACGACACCCGGGCGGCCGCCGCGCTTGCTCAGGCGGCGCTGGGTGATGATGATGGCGGCGACGATGCCGGCGAGGATGCACAGAGCATAGGTGTGAACGGTCAACGGGCCGATCTGGAACTGCGCGAGGGCAGGCGGCGGGCTGGGAATGCTCAGGGGGAGATGCGGCAGCACGGGGCGCCCTTCGGTCGGCACGGGTCGATTCCCCGCCATTCTCTCGCATATCGGCTGGGTCGCGGCTCGGCATCGGCGGTCGCCTACCACTTTTGACAGATTGTGCAACGTACTCGCGCATCTGCCGTCGGGGGAGGACTGTGCTCTGCATGAGGACCATTTCCTACGGCGGCGAGTCGTTCACCACCAGCGATGCGGCCGCGGAGGCCCTGCTGGACTTCGCGGCGGCAGCGGCGCAGAGCGAGGCGGCGGATGTCGTGCACCTGCCCGCCGTCGCGCCGAACGGCGACCCGATCACCGTGGATCTCGTGATCGGACCGGCCAGCGAACTCCTCGTCGTTCCGGCCGATGTCGCCTTCGCCGAGCCGGACACCGCCGCGGCAGTGCACGTGC
>JBEVGK010000203.1:0-6761 GCA_040511795.1 Lacisediminihabitans sp.
CGCGATGGCGACATTGGCATGGTTCTTGGCGGCGGCGCGCACCATGGCCGGGCCGCCGATGTCGATCTGCTCGATCGCCGCGTCGCCGGTGACACCCGAGGAGATGGTCTCCACGAAGGGGTACAGGTTGACGACGACGAGCTCGAACGGGCGGATACCGAGGTCGACCAGCTGCTCCTCGTGCGCGGCGAGGCGCAGGTCCGCGAGGATGCCGGCGTGGATCGAGGGGTGCAGGGTCTTCACCCGGCCGTCGAGCGTCTCCTGGAATCCGGTGACGCTGGCCACCTCGGTGACCGGGAACCCGGCATTCGCAATCGTCGACGCGGTGGACCCGGTGGAGACGATCTCCACCCCGGCACCGGCGAGCGCTGCGGCGAGGTCGAGCAGGCCGGTCTTGTCGCTCACCGAGATGAGTGCGCGGGTGATCGGGATCGCGTCGCGCTCGCGATAGTCGGCGGCGGAGTGGGCGGATGCGGACACGTGGGTGCTCCTTCAAGACAAAACCGGACGGCGGGGGCGTGCGGTTCAGCCCAGGCGAACGGCCGAAACGAAGTCTTGGTGTCGCTCCCCGAGGGTGTCCCCTCTCAACGCCAGTCGCGACCGACTAATTCTAGCGAGCGAGCGCGGCGAGGTCGATCTCGCCATTGGCGATATCGAGCACCGCCTGCACCAGCAGCTGCCGTTCCACCGGCTTGATCCGCTCGTGCAACGACTCCTCGGTGTCCGTCGGCAGCACCGGCACGCGCTGCTGCACGATGATCGGGCCGTCGTCCACGCCGTCGTCGACCACGATGATGCTGGCCCCGGTCTGGGTCACGCCGGCGGCGAGCGCGTCCCGCACCCCGTGCGCGCCTGGGAACTCCGGCAGGTAGGCGGGGTGGGTGTTGATCAGATTGGGGCTGAGCGCGGCGATGACCCGCGGCGGCAGCAGTTTCATGAAGCCGCTGAGCACCACCAGGTCGGCGTTCCAGACCTGGATCTGCTCGAGCAGGGCATCACCCCACTCCTCACGGCTGTCGAAGTTGGAGAGCGCGACCGAGAAGGTCGGGATGCCGAACTGCTCGGCGTGGGCGAAGCCGTCCGCGTCGCGATCGGCACCGACCGCGAGCACCCTCGCCGGGTATTCGGCGTCCTCCGCCGCCTCGAGCAGAGCGCGGAGATTGGAGCCCCCGCCGGAGATCAACACGACGAGAGAGAGCATCTGCCGAGCCTATCGCGACGGCGAAACGACGGATGTCCGCTGTCGCCCGGCGAGCAGGCCGACGGTCGCCGAGACGGCGATCTCCAGTGCGGCGAATGCACCGACCAGCCAGGGTGACGGTCCGACATCCATCAGCCGGCCGGGGCCGGCAGCGCCGGTGGAGGCCCAGGCCAGCAGCCCGAGGATGATGCCGCCGACCACCCCCGAGAGCACCCCGGCCAGCACCAGCCACGGCACGCGGCCGACCGCCGGCAACGCGGCGACGAGCCGACCGCGCACGACGAGCGCGATGAGGAAACCGGTGACGACCGGGATGAGCAGCGCCAGGAACCCCCAGCCGAGTTCGTGCTGCGCCGGCAGCGCGCCGAGAACCGGCACCGCGGGGATCGGCCCGAGGCTGGTGCCGAAGGGGCTCACCGACGAGCCGGCCCCGATGGCGAAGCCGGGCCCGATTATCCAGCTCGCCGTCCAGATGATCAGGTTGGGCAAGAAGGCGAGCTGCCCGACGGTGAGGGCGACGCCGCCGAGGATTCCGGCATGCACCCCCTCGTAGAGCGTGATGATCTTGGCGTAGCCGGCCAGGATGAGGATGGCCAACAGCACCGCTGACGCTCCGAGCACGATGGCCGCCGTCGCCGTGCCGCCACGGAACGCCGCCGCGAGGGTGGCGCGCAGTTCGGGTCGCCAGCGCCCGACCCAGGCACGGATGACGCGGTCGGCTCGAGCGGGAAGGAGGGCATCCAGAGACGGATGCGACCACTCCGCACCGATGACGATCCCGACCGTGAAGCACAGTGTCGGCAGCAGCGTGCCCTGCCAGATCGAGGCGCGCGCGGCGGGCAGCAGCGCGCTGAGGGTGGCCGCCAACGAGAGTACGGCGAATGTGCCGACGG
The DNA here is from genome assembly GCA_040511795.1 of Lacisediminihabitans sp. Taxonomy (GTDB): domain Bacteria; phylum Actinomycetota; class Actinomycetes; order Actinomycetales; family Microbacteriaceae; genus Lacisediminihabitans. The sequence continues at coordinate 2,095 of JBEVGK010000203.1, forward strand.
CCACGGCCAGCCCGACGAAGCGGTGCGGCGTCTCGCTGATGCGGCGTCCGGCGCGGGCTCCCAGCAGCACGGTCAGCAGGGCGAAGCCGAGCGGGGCGATGGTGAGGATGAACGGCTTTCCGGCCCCCGCGAAGCCGAGCGCGTCGGCCAGTGCGGGCTGCAGCGTCATCGTGACGTCGGTGCCGGAGCCGAGCAGCCAGATGTCGACGGCCGCGCGCCAGAACACGATCCAGTCGACGCCGAGGTCGTACTGGAACGCCCACAGGATCGTCAGTGGCACGAGGGGGATGCCGATGCCGATGCCCACGACGAGGAGCGCCTCGAGCGCGGCGAACAGGGCGGTGAAGGAGCGGTTCATACGGGGGGCGAGCCTACCGGCGCGGCGGGGCGGCATCCGCTCGACCGTCCGATGACGCGACTATCGGTGCAGACGATTCTCAGCAGTGCGGGTCGGCGACAGGCACGGTGCCCTTCACCAGATAGGCGTCGACGGTGCGGTCGATGCAGGCGTTGCCAGAGGCGTAGGCGGTGTGGCCCTCGCCGGTGCGCGAGACCAACACCCCGCTGTCGAGCTGGTCGGCCAGCGCCACGGCGCCCGAGTACGGCGTGGCCGGGTCATCCGTCGTTCCGACCACCATGATCGGGGCGGCCCCCGCCGCGGTGATCGGCGCGGCGGACAGCACGTTGCGGTACGGCCAGTTCTGGCAGGCGATGCTGACCTGCACCCAGTCGCTGTAGCTCAGGATCTCGCCGACGGTCGGCGCGGCCTGCGCGATCGCATCCATCGTCGCCCGCGTGCCGGCGAGGTCGGGCGGGTACGCGCCGTCGAGGCAGAGCGCGGCGGTGTACACATCGACGGAGTGGTCGTAGGTGCCGTTCGACGATCGACCGTTGTAGGCGTCCGCGAAGCTGAAGGCCAGCTTCGCCGAGCCCTTCTGCAGCCCGGCGATCATCGAGCTGAGCGAGCTCCAGGAGTCACGATCGTAGAGCGGGTAGGAGATCGCGGTACCGAGCACCCCGAGGCTGAGCTGCCTGCCGTCCGCAATGGTCAGCCCCTCCGTGCCCGCCGCCTGGAACAGCGCCTTCGCCTGGGCAAGCGCGGCATCGAGCGGGCCGCTGAACGGGCAGTCGGCGGTGGTCAGACAGTCCGCGACATAGGCGCGGAACGAACTCTCGAAGCCCGCCATCTGGGTGGTGAAGTCCTGCGGCTCGCTGAGTGCGGGGTCGACGGGGCCGTCGAGCACGAGCCGGCCGACCTTCGCGGGGAACAGCTTCGCGTAGTGCGCCCCGAAGAAGGTGCCGTAGGAGAAGCCGAGGTAGTGCAGCTGTGCGTCGCCGAGCACGGCGCGCAGCAGGTCCATGTCGCGGGCGTTGCTCTCGGCGTCGATGTGGCCGAGCAGCGGTCCGGTCTGCTTCGCGCAGGCCGCGCCGAAGGCCTTCTCGACGGGCACCCGGGACGCGAGCCAGGCATCCGATCCCTCCGGCGCCGTCGGCGGCGCGTAGAGGAAGGCATCCATCGCGGGTCCGTCGAGACAGGTGACGGGGGTGGAGCGGCCGACGCCCCGCGGATCCCAGCCGACGACGTCGAACGCCTCGCGAAGCGCAGCATCCGTCACGTAGTCCAGCCCCTGAGCGACCGCGTCGTAGCCCGAACCGCCGGGACCGCCGGGATTGATCAGCAGTGACCCGACGCGCTTCGACGACGTCGTGACGTGGCGGATGACCGCGAGCTTCAGTGACCCTGCGCTCGGCGTAGCCCAGTCGATGGGTGCCGTCACGCTGGCACAGGTCATCCCCGACGACTCGCAGCTCTTCCAGTCGACCCGCTGGTCGTAGAACTTCTGGAGCCCGCTCGCCACGTTCTCGGTGGGAGCGGGAGTGGGCGGCGAGGCCACGCACCCGGAGAGCAGCAGCACGGCCGTCATGGCGGTTGCGGCGAGCGCTCCGGGTCTCATCGGTGTCTCCTTAGTGGACGAGCACGTTGAGCAGCAGGATGATGATGCCGAAGAATCCGGTGCCGATAGCGCCGAGGATGCGTACCCAGATCTTGCTGCCCCGCTGCGCGAACGAGAAGTATCCGAGCACGGCGAGCAGCAGCACCACGAGGTTGAGCGCGTCGTCGACCGCCTCATCCTTGCTGATGACGCCGAAGACGCTGAGCAGCAGCACGGCGGCGGGGAGAACCGCGGCGTACAGCATGCTCGAAACGTGGGCGATGGTGCGGCGGAACGCCGTGCCCATCGACTGCGGCTTTCCGTCCGGTCCGCGGTGGGTGGCGATCGTTCCGGCGTAGACGTGGGCAGCCCAGAAGACGATGAGGGTGACGCCGGAGACGACGAAGGTCTCTTCCGCACTGTGGTCATCGACGAGCACCACGATCAGCGCCGAATACAGGATCAGGCCGTAGACGGCGTCGGCCGTCACGAGGTGGTCACGCAGCCAGCACAGGAACTTCATGAGTCCAAGTTAGCTGCGGACCACCTCGCACGGTTTCTGCTATAGCGCGGCCAGCACCTCGCGCATGAGCGCTGCGGTCTCGCTGGGGGTCTTGCCGACCTTCACTCCGGCGGCCTCGAGGGCCTCCTTCTTGCCCTGCGCGGTGCCCGCACCGGAGGAGACGATCGCTCCGGCGTGGCCCATGGTCTTGCCCTCGGGGGCGGTGAACCCGGCCACGTAGCCGACGACCGGCTTGGTGACGTTGGCCTTGATGTACTCCGCCGCGCGCTCCTCGGCGTCGCCGCCGATCTCGCCGATCATCACGATCGCCTTCGTCTCGGGGTCGGCCTCGAATGCGGCGAGCGCGTCGATGTGGGTGGTGCCGATGATCGGGTCGCCGCCGATGCCGATGGCGGTGGAGAAGCCCAGATCACGCAGCTCGTACATCATCTGGTAGGTCAGGGTGCCCGACTTCGAGACGAGGCCGATCGGGCCCTTGCCGGTGATCGTGGCGGGGGTGATGCCCACCAGCGACTCACCGGGCGTGATGATGCCGGGGCAGTTCGGGCCGATGATGCGGGTCGCGCCGCCCTTGGCCTTGGCGGTGGCCCAGAACTCCGCGGAATCCTGGATCGGGATGCCTTCGGTGATCACGACGACCAACGGAACCTCGGCCTCGATGGCCTCGAGCACGGCATCCTTTGCGAAGGCCGGGGGCACGAAGACGATGGAGACATCGGCGCCGGTCGTGGAGACGGCCTCGGCGACCGTGCCGAAGACGGGCAGCTCGACCTCGCTGCCGTCGGCGGAGGCGTGCGTGACGGTGGTGCCGGCCTTGCGGGCGTTCACACCGCCGACGACCTGGGTGCCGGCCTTGAGCATGAGCGCGGTGTGCTTGCTGCCCTCGCCGCCGGTGATGCCCTGGACGATGACCTTGGAATCCTTGTTGAGGAAGATCGACATGTTCTTGTGGTCCCTTACTACTTCGAAGCCAGCTCGGCGGCCTTGGCGGCGCCCTCGTCCATGGTGTCCGCCAGGGTGACCAGCGGGTTTCCGGCCGCCGTCAGGATGGCGCGGCCCTCCTCGACCTTGTTGCCGTCGAGGCGCACGACGAGTGGCTTGGTGGCCGCGTCGCCGAGAATCTCCAGCGCCTTGACGATGCCGTTCGCCACCGCATCGCAGGCGGTGATGCCGCCGAAGACGTTGACGAACACGCTCTTCACCTGCGGGTCGCCCAGGATGACGTCGAGACCGTTTGCCATGACCTCGGCGGATGCTCCGCCACCGATGTCGAGGAAGTTGGCCGGCGTGACGCCGCCGAAGTCCTCACCCGCGTAGCTGACCACGTCGAGGGTGGACATGACCAGCCCCGCGCCGTTGCCGATGATGCCGACGGAACCGTCGAGCTTCACGTAGTTGAGGCCGAGGTCTTTCGCCTTCGCCTCCAGCGGGTCCTCCGCTGCGGTGTCGACCAGGTCGGCGTGCAGCGGATGACGGAAGTCGGCGTTCTCATCGAGCGACACCTTGCCGTCGAGGGCCACGATGTCGCCCTCCTCGGTCAGCACCAGCGGGTTGACCTCGACCAGGGTCGCGTCCTCCCCGGTGTACACCTCGTAGAGCTTCACGAAGACCGGGGCGACCTTGTCGACGATCTCGGCCGGGAACTTGGCCGCGACGGCGATCTCGGTGGCCTTGGCGAGGTCGATGCCGACCATCGGGTCGACCTCGATGCGGGCCAGGGCCTCAGGACGCTCGACCGCGAGCTCCTCGATCTCCATGCCGCCCTCGAAGCTCGACAGCGAGAGGTACGAGCGGTTGGCCCGGTCGAGCAGCACCGAGAAGTAGTACTCCGAGGCGATGCGCGCACCCGCGGCGACCATCACGCGGCGCACGATGTGGCCCTTGATGTCGAGGCCGAGGATCGCCTCTGCGGCGGCCTCCGCCTCGTCGGGGCTCTTGGCCACCTTGACGCCGCCCGCCTTGCCGCGGCCGCCGACCTTCACCTGCGCCTTGACGACGGTGACGCCGCCCAGCTTCTCCGCCGCGGCGCGCACCTCCTCCGGCGTGTCGGCGACGATGCCGGGGAGCACGGGCACGCCGTACTTCTCGAACAGATCACGGGCCTGGTATTCGAAGAGATCCACGCTGCATTCCCAGTCCGCGCCGAGCGCGCTTGCGTTTCGAGTCCGGGGGTGGCCCACGGGAGCGCGGTGCGGTCCGGAGATCCGGCG
>JBEVGK010000204.1:0-6875 GCA_040511795.1 Lacisediminihabitans sp.
TGCCGAACAGCTGCTGAATCACGTGATCGTGGAGGTCGCGTGCGATACGCGCGCGGTCCTCCTGCACCAGCACGAGTTGCTGCGCTGTGCGTGACTTGATCAGCTCGAGTGCCACGCTGGCCTGGTCGGCGAAGTCCGCAGCCATGTCGAGGTCGGCGGCGTCGAACGACTGGCGGCCGCGCGCCCTGGTGATCACGAGAACCGCCTGGACCAGTCCGCCAGCGGTCAGGGGCAGCGCCATCACTGGACCGGAGTCGTGAGCGGGTGCCTCGACGAGGAACGCCGATCCCTCGTTGACGAGGAGCGGCTGACCGCCGTCGAAGACGCGTCCCGCCACGGTCTCGGTGGCCGGGAACCGCCGTCCGATGAGCGGGTCAGCGGCGGCACCGTGTGCGGCGGTGACCTCGATCTCGTCGCCGGGAAAGGCCTGGGCGGTGAGCGCGACCAGGTCGGCCTCCGCGAGCATCAGCAACCGCTCCAGCAGAATGGCCAACGGATCATCCCCGTCGGCGGACAGCATCGCGGCGGTGATCTCGGCCGACGCGGCCGCCCAGGCCTGCCGCCGCCGCGTCTCGGCGTAGAGGCGCGCGTTCTCGATAGCAAATCCGGCAGTGCCCGCGAGGGACTTCACCAGTTGCTCGTCATCCGCGGTGAATTCACCGCTCGAACGATTGCTGAGGTACAGGTTGCCGAACACCTTGTCGCGAACCCGAATCGGCACGCCGAGGAAGGTCTCCATGGGCGGGTGATGTGCCGGAAAGCCCGACGAGCGAGGGTCATCGGAAATGTGAGACAGCCTGATGGGGCGGGGATCGTCGATCAACGCTCCCAGGAGCCCGTGGCCGATCGGCAGGTGCCCGATCGCCTCCACGTCGCTGTCGGTCAACCCCACGTGGATGAACTGTTCGAGCTCGCCACTGGGCGAGATAACCCCCAGAGCACCGAAGCGCGCGTCTACCAGCTCCACGGCCACTTCGACGATGCGGTGCAGCACCTGCGGAAGCTCCATGAGCTCGACGACGGCCTGATTAGCGCGGAGCAGGGCACGCAGCCGTCCCTGAGTCTCCATCACACCGTGGGCGCGTTCCACCAGATCGGCCAGCGCTGTGTCCAACTGGCTGCGAGGAGCATCGGGGAACGAGATCGTCTCGTCGGTCATGGCAGGCACGAACCTTTCGCTCACCGGGGTCGGGGGTGCACCTACCGTCGAGTGGTGGTGCGACCAGCGTAGGCGCAGCGGTGGTTCAACACCACGGGACCTTCGTCCCCGTGGCCGTGGCCCGGCGCGCCCACACTCACGGAGCAAGGAATGACCGTGAGGAGAGCGGAATGACGAAAGCCATCATCGTCGGCGTGGACGGGACGAGCGCGGGCTCGGCGGCGGTCGCATGGGCAGCACGCCGCGCCTCCCGCCTTGGCCGCCCGTTGGAGATCCTCCATGTCATCGACGATGCGTGGGGAGCCATTGGTGCGCGTCAGCTCGCGGAACTCCACCCGGAGGCATCGCTCCTCGTCGCCGAAGCCGCTGCGCTTGCGGCAACGGTGGCGCCGCAGCTCGAATGCACGGTCAGGGTGGAGACCGGCGATCCGATCGTCGAGCTGCTGGCGTCGTCACGTGCGGCGGACATGGTGGTCGTCGGAACGCACAAGACGGGATTCTTCCACGGCCGTGCCCTGGGATCCCGAAGTCTTCAACTCGCCGCAGCATCCCATTGCCCGGTCGCGATCATTCCGGGGTTCACGAGTTCCCGGCGCGAGGGGGTGCTCGTCGGTGTCGACGATTCTGCCGGAGGAGATGTCGCACTCGCCTTCGCAGCCGCGGAGGCACGGGACGCGCACGAGCCGCTGGTGTTGCTCCATGCCATCCCGCCGTCGAGATACCCGGCTGGGATGTCGACGAGCACGACCGCGCTGACGGTGAACGCCATCGCACGGGCGCGAACGCTGGGGGCTGCCGACTCCGTGCGCTGCCGAACGGTTCACCGCCGACCCGCCGAAGCGCTGATCGATTCGTCGGTGCATGCGGCTCTCCTGGTGCTCGGGAGCACACGCCGTGTCGGATCCGATCTGACAGCGCTCGGGCCCGTCGTGCACGACGTGCTGATGAAGATCAGTGCTCCCACCGTGGTCGTGCACTCCGACTTCTCGAATCCGGCCAGTCCTCCCGCGCCGGATCGAGCGCTCGAACGGGTGGATGTCGAGCAGGCCATGGCGGGACCTTCGACCTAGAGGATGCGCGCGGCGGGTCGGAAGATCGGAAGATGAAAGCACTCCAATATCGCGCCATCGGTTCCGCCCCCGAAATCGTCGAGATCGATACCCCGGAGCCCGGTCCCGGCCAGGTTCGGCTCAAGGTCACCGCGGCCGGCCTGTGCCATTCGGACTCCTTCATCATGGGCCTGCCGGCCGACCAGTACGTCTATGGGCTCCCGCTGACGCTCGGCCACGAGGGTGCGGGCACCGTCGACAAGCTCGGCGCCGGCGTGACCGAGGTCGCCGTCGGAGACTCCGTCGCCGTCTACGGGCCGTGGGGATGTGGGCGATGCCACGCCTGTTCTGAGGGGCGCGAGAACTACTGCACGAACGCGGCGGCGCTCGGCATCGCTCCCCCGGGACTCGGTGCACCGGGAGCGATGGCGGAGTACCTCATCGTCGACGACGCCCGTCATCTTGTGCCGCTGGGCGACCTGGACCCGGTCGCATCGGTCTCGCTGACCGATGCGGGGCTCACTCCGTATCACGCCATCATGTCGAGCCTCGACCACCTCTACCCGGGGTCGACTGCGGTAGTGATCGGCGCCGGCGGGCTGGGCCACGTCGCCATTCAGATTCTCAGGGCGGTGAGCTCGGCCACGGTGATCGCTGTCGACATCGACGAGAGCAAACTCGCTCTGGCGACAGAGGTCGGAGCCGATCTCACGATCGTCTCGGGCCCGGATGCCGTGGCCGTCATCCGTGAGGCGACCAACGGTGTTGGGGCTCAAGCGATCTTCGACTTCGTCGGAGCCCAACCGACGCTCGACATCGCTCGGGAGTCGGTCGCGATGGACGGCGTCATCCAGATCGTCGGCATCGGAGGCGGTGTGCTGCCGACCGGGTTCTTCTCGACCCCCTTCGGGGCGGCGGTGCAGGCACCCTACTGGGGATCGCGGTCGGAACTCATCGAAGTGCTGGATCTGGCCAGGAGGGGGTTGGTGACAGTCCACGTCGAGGAATTCACGCTCGATCAGGCGCCGGAGGCGTACGCGAGACTGCACGCCGGAACGATCCAGGGCCGCGCCGTCGTGGTTCCGTGACCGCGGTCGAGCCGGGACTATAACATCGGCAGCGCCGGGAAGTAAGCCCCTCCGGTGCGGGCGGGATGGGCCTACTGTGGCCTCTCGCGCCCTAGTCCCACGGGCACTTCCGCAATCGACAGCTGTCAGGCCTCCGATCGTGGAGAGCTGGAGGGAGGCCCGAAACTCCCCTCCAGCTTGCCGGGGCACCCACCGCGCTCGACGAAGGAAGCACCATGACGAAGCACGGGCACAAGCACAGAGCGGCCGCAGACGGCGGGCTGACGAAGGCCTCCTATGAGGCGGAACTCGAGCGGCTGCAGATCGAGCTGGTCGCCATGCAACAGTGGGTGATCGAATCGGGTGCGCGCATCCTCATCATCTTCGAGGGACGGGATGCCGCGGGCAAGGGCGGGGCGATCAAGCGGATCATGCAGTACCTCAATCCGCGCTCGGCTCGCGTCGTCGCGCTGGCCCAGCCGAGCGAACGCGAAAAGGGACAGTGGTATTTCCAGCGCTACCTCGAGAAGCTGCCCGCGGCCGGCGAGATCGTGCTCATGGATCGCTCCTGGTACAACCGTGCCGGCGTCGAGCACGTGCTCGGCTACTGCACGCCAGAGCAGTACGACCGATTCCTGGACCAGGTTCCCCAGGTCGAGCGCCTCCTCGTCGAAGACGGCATCATCGTGCTCAAATACTGGTTCTCGGTGTCCGATGAGGAACAGCAGAAGCGATTCGAATCGCGGCTCCACGATCCCATGCGGCGCTGGAAGCTGTCGGATACCGACCTGCTCTCCATCACCGAGTGGGAGGGTTACTCACGGGCGAAGGATGCGATGTTCGCCGTGACGGACCTGCCCGAGGCTCCGTGGTGGACGATCGAGAGCGACGATAAGAAGTCGGCGCGCATCAATGTGATCAGCCACCTGCTGTCGCAGGTCAACTTCGAGACGGTCGAACCGGAGAAGATCGAGCTGCCGGCGCGACCCGTCGCGGACGGGTACGATCGGCCCGCTCGCGAGCTGTACAGGTACGTTCCCGAGCGCGCGGCTCAGCTGGAGTCCTAGGCCTGGCGTTCTAGGGCTGGAGTTCTAGAGCTGCGTTCTCGCACGGAGACGAACCGCTCACATCGCTCGGAGCGCGGGGACGAATCTGATCGAGCCCGTCGCCAGAATGCTGCGTCGCGAGGATAATCGAAGGCTCACCGTCGACGACGACGAGGACGAGCAATGGATTCCGCCCAGAACCTTTCCGAACCATCACGCACCGAACCACCACGTACCGACCCACCACGCAGCGACCGATCAAATACCGAGCCGGTGCGCGAGATTCCGGTCGGCGGCGCCCGCACGTTTCTGCAGGTGCTCGTCAACACGGCTGTCGCCAACGTCACGACCAGCTATCTCTGGTTCGCTCTGACCTTCTGGGTCTATATCGAGACGAGGTCGGTGCTGGCCACCGGGATCGTCGGCGGTGCCTACATGCTGCTCGTCGCCGTGTTCTCGATGGGTTTCGGCACCTACGTCGACCGTCACCGCAAGCATCTCGTCATGGTGCTTGCCGGGGCCGTGACCCTGGTGGCTTTCACGGTGTCTGGGGCGCTCTATCTGGTCTTCCCCGAGTCGGTGCTGCTCGACCTGGGTGGTCCGATGTTCTGGGTCTTCTCCGGCGTCATCCTGTTCGGCGCCGTCGTCGAGAACATGCGGAACATCGCCCTGTCGACCACCGTGACACTTCTCGTGCCGGTCGAGAGACACGCGAACGCGAACGGAATGGTCGGCACGGTGCAGGGGCTCGCGTTTCTCGTGACGAGTGTGTTCAGCGGTCTGTCGATCGGACTGCTCGGGATGGGGTGGACCCTCGTCATCGCCATCGTTCTGTCTGCCGCCGCACTGGTGCACCTGATGTTCCTCAGAATCCCCGAGGACACCCCGGTACCCGAGCCCGGTCGCTCTGCGTTCGTCGACCTGCGCGGCAGCATCAGCGCCGTTCGAAGCGCGACGGGACTGTTCGCGCTCATCATCTTCTCCACGTTCAACAACCTGATCGGCGGGGTGTACATCGCGCTGATGGACCCGTACGGCCTCGAGCTCTTCCCGGTCGAGCTCTGGGGAATCGTGCTGGGCGTGACGTCCACCGGCTTCATCATCGGCGGCCTGCTCGTGGCGAAGTTCGGCCTGGGGCGCAACCCGATCCGCACCATGCTGATGCTGGTCATGGTGATGGGCGTTCTCGGTGCGCTGTTCACGGTTCGCGACTGGTGGTGGCTCTATGCGGGCGGCATCCTCCTCTACATGACTCTGATCCCTGCGGTCGAAGCCTCAGAACAGACCGTCATCCAGAAGATCGTGCCGTTTGAGACGCAGGGAAGGGTCTTCGGTTTCGCGCAGGCCTTCGAGGCCGCTGCCGCACCCATCACCGCGTTCCTGATCGCGCCCATCGCCCAGTTCCTCGTGATCCCCTACATGAAATCGGGTGCCGGCGACAGCACATTCGGCTGGCTGCTCGGCGCGGGCGAGGGGCGCGGCATCGCCCTGGTGTTCCTGATCTCGGGGTTGGTGATGGTGCTCGCGGCCGCTGGCGCCTTCTTCACCCGCTCATACCGGCGCCTCTCGGCGCAGTACCTTCACGAGAGCAACCCCTCGACCCCGGAATCGACGGCCATGGCACCAGAATCGACCTGACGCGCCGACGATCGTCAGAGCAGTCATACCCGCGCGACGACTCAGGCGACCGACCAGCCGCCGTCCGAGGGCAGGATCGCGCCGTTCACATTCACCCCGTCATCGCTGAGCAGGAACGTGATGGATGCGGCGAGAGCATCCGCTTCCACCGCGTCGGAGATGACGCTCATGGCCAGCTGCACCCGCTCGGCTCCGAGCGGTGAGGCGAAGCTCGCCTCGATGTTGGTGATCGTGGGCCCCGGGGCGACGGCGTTGACGCGGATGCCGCTCGGCCCGTACATGAAGGCGCTGCTCCTGGTGATCCCCACCACCGCGTGCTTCGATGCCGTGTAGGCGACACCCGCAGCAGAACCGCGCAGCGCAGCCTCCGAGGCGATGTTCACGATCGAACCGGCCCCGTTCGCCAGCATGGACGGGATGACCGCCCGCATCAGTTTCATCGTGCCGTCGACGTTGATCGAGAACACGCGCTGCCACACCGCGTCGGTGACCTCGCCGATCGGGGTCATGTCGTCCATGATCCCGGCGACGTTCGCGAGGGCGTCGATCCTCTCCCCCGCGGCCGACACGATGGACGCGATGGCGTTGTCGTTGGTGATGTCGCCGGCAACGGTCACGATGTCACGGTCGGGAAGCTCGCCGCGGAACTCGGCCAGTCGATCCGGCGAGATGTCGACCGCGATCACGCGGCCGCCCTCGCGGGCGATTCGGGATGCCGTGGCTCGGCCGATCCCGGATCCCGCGCCGGTGACGATCACCGTCTTGCCGGTGAATCGATCGGCACTGACCCGCTCGACCCATTCGGGGCGCTCCACGGTCGGTGCCACCGGTTCCGATCCGGACTCGCCTTCAGCGCCGGCGCTCTCCCCTGCATCCCCGCTCGCGGCCACATCCCCGCTCGCGGCGCGGGCGACGA
>JBEVGK010000205.1:0-3525 GCA_040511795.1 Lacisediminihabitans sp.
CTCGGGCTGCGGGTCGCTGGCCGCTGGCCGCGGGTCGCGGGGTGTCGCCGTCGCGAGTCGCTCGGCGTAGGTCGCGGGGTGTCACCGTCGCGGGTCGCTCGGCTCCGGTCACTCGTCGGTCGGCACCGATCGAGGGCCGCTGACTCCGCCCGCTCGCCGCCGCCGCCAGACGCTCCCTCAGACACTCCCGTTATTCAGGCTGACCTGCACAACGGTTAGCGGTTGCGCAGGATCCCCTGAACAACGGTGCTCCGTTGTGCAGGCGGACCTGAAGAACGGACAGCCATTGTGCAGGCGGGCCTGAACAACGGGAGTCTCGAACGGCAGTCGGTGCAAGCGGTTCGCTCGCGGAGCAATGCAGTGCGGGGCGGGGCGGGGCGGGGGCGCGGGGGGCAGCCTGAAACAGCACTCCGTTATTCAGGCCGACCTGAACAACGGAGACGCAGAGCCGGGCCGCACCCAGACCGCACCCAGCCCGCGGCAGAGCCACGCCCAGCCCGCGGCAGACGACACCCAGGCCACGACAGAGCGACACCCAGGCGACGCAGAGCCACGCCCAGCCCAAAGCAGAGCCGCGCGGCAGGCCCGCGCTAGCGCTGAACCGCACCGAGGCGCGGCAGGCGCGGCACATCGGCGGCGGCGCCGGCGGACGGCGGCACGACGATCTCCTGCGCGGCCGGCACCAGGATGTCCTCCGCGCGCACCGCAAGCTCGGCGGCAGGGTCGGTCGAGCGCTTGATCACCGCCAGGGCGATCGGGCCCAGCTCGAAGTGCAGGCCGACCGACGTGACGCGGCCCACGACCGTGTCGCCGAGCACTACCTCGTCGCCCTGGGCTGGCAGCACCGCGTCGGAGCCGTCGAGGTGCAGCATGACGAGACGGCGCGGCGGGTGTCCGAGGTTGTGCACCTTGGCGACCGTCTCCTGCCCGCGATAGCACCCCTTCGTGAGGTGCACGGCAGAGCGCAGCCAGTCCAGCTCGTGCGGGATCGACTTCTCGTCCACCTCGGTCGCGAAGCGCGGACGCCATGCGGCGATGCGCAGGGCCTCGAGCGCGAGAAGCCCGGATGCCGCCAGCGTGATCGACTCCAGCGCGGCACGGTCGAGCAGGATCTCGCTGTAGGTCCACTCGCTGTAGTCGTGGTCGACGGCGGGGGCGTACTGATGACCGCCCGGCGTCACCGAGGTCCACGGGTCATGCCAGACCAGGGGGACGCCGTTCGGCGCGGCGGCCTCCAGCGCGGGGCTGCCGAAGGTACCGATCGTCGCGAACTCCGACGTGCGATCGCGCGGGTCCACACGCAGCATGAAGCGCATCTTGGTGAGCCAGTCGAGCAGTCCCGGCGCCTCCTCGCGCTCGACCAGTAGCCAGAGCTCGGTGCCGTCGTCGACGAGGCGAACCGCATACTCCAGACGCCCGGTCGGGCCGAGCAGAAGGGTCTCGCTCGACTCCCCCGGCGCAAGCCGCTTCACGCTCTGACTGGTGAGGGAATCGATCCAGCTCAGCCGGTCGTCCCCCGAGATCGAGAGCACGGCGCGGTGCGAGAGGTCGACGATCCGATCACCGGATGCCAACGGGCGCTGCTCGGCGAGAGGGTTTCCGTAGTGCGCGGGGACGCCCGCATCCGCCCCACTGCCGTCGACGGCACCGGGTCGGGAAAGGAACGGGGAGTTACTCAAGGCGAGCGAGCCGCCCCGAAGCGTGCGTCGCGAGTTCCTGGCCGAGGGCGGCGATGTCCCAGGCCCAGAGCAGGTGATTCTCGACCAGGCCGTACAGCCGGGTGGAGGCGGAATGCTCCTTGGCGTTGGTGGAGCGCATGACCGCGTCGGTGCCGAGGTCGATGCGCGGGCCCTTCACCTGACCGATGTAGAGCTCGCTCACCCCGGTCGGGTGCAGGATCGACGCCTCGATGTCGAAGCCCTGGTTGCTGTTGCGCAGCGCCTCGACCGACTGGGTCGTGGTGAACGGGCGCGCGCCGACGCCGGGCAGCATGCCGGGGCCCGGGTCGCCCTCGATCTGCTTGCGCGCCAGGCGCCAGTAGCCGACCTCGGTGGCGAGCGGCGTGCGCTCCTCATCCGTCAGCCAGGAGTAGGAGGTGTAGTTGAGGTACGGAAGCCCGTCGTGGCTGAAGCTGATGCGCTGCCCGAACTCGACGTTGCGGGTCTCCGACGTGCCGTCCTCGGCGGTGATCTCGTAGTTGACGAGACCGGAACCCTCCCAGACTCCGATCAGCCACGAGAGCGGCACGAGTTCGGACGGGACGTTCGTGTCGATTTCGATGACCATGCTGCTGCCTAGCGCTGCCCGCGGAACAGGTTGAACAGCACGACCACCGAGACGTAGCCGATCGCGAGGGTGGCCAGAATGAGCAGGCCGACGAAGAAGATTTCCAGGCCGAGATACATGTGTCGATTCTATGCCGGTCTCCGGCGCGATCAGCGGGTCTCGCGAACAGCCGGTCTACAGCGCAAACAGCGGGAGCAGCGCTGTGACCACACCCAGAAGCAACACCGAACCGCTCAGGCTGATGATCACGCGGTTGACGAGGCCGGTCTTCTCATCGAGTGCGAGCTGGATGACGAAGGTGGCGAGGACACCCACGACCAGAACGATCGGCATCCAACCCAGGCGTTGGTCACTCGGCGCGAGCAGGATGATGAGAACGGCGCCGACGGCGACCAGCAGCCAGACCGGGAGCACGCTCAGCGGAAATCTGCGGATGACGGGCTGGTCGATGCTCACGAATCAATTGTGCCCTACGTGTCGTACTCGGCCGCGAAATCTGCCTTTAGACTGTGGGCACAGATTGGGAGGCACCATTGGCGCAGTTGTTGATCCTGACTTCTGCCGTCAACAGCGAGGTCTTGCCGGCACTGGGGTTGCTCAGTCATCGCACGCGCCAGATCGCCGCCGAGCCGGCATCCCTGATCACCGCGCCGAGCTGCGACCTCATCCTCGTCGACGCCCGCTCCGACCTCGCCAGCGCCAAGTCTCTCTGCAAGATCCTCAACACCACCGGCGTGAACGTGCCGCTGATGCTCATCCTCACCGAGGGCGGCCTCACCGCCGTGAGCGCGGACTGGGGAGCGGATGACGTCGTGCTCGAGTCAGCCGGGCCCGCCGAGGTCGACGCCCGCATCCGTCTCGCCGTCGGCCGCCAGGCACTCGACAAGACCAGCAACAAGATCCACGCCTCGGGCGTCGTGATCGATGAGGCGAGCTATTCGGCGAAGGTGCACGGGCGCCCGCTCGACCTCACCGTCAAAGAGTTCGAGCTGCTGCGCTTCCTCGCCACCCACCCGTCCCGTGTCTTCACCCGCGAACAGCTGCTCAGCGAGGTGTGGGGCTACGACTACTTCGGCGGCACGCGCACCGTCGACGTGCACGTGCGCCGCCTCCGCGCGAAGCTCGGCGACCTCGAGTCGCTGATCGGCACCGTGCGCAACGTCGGCTACCGCTTCAACGTCTACGAGGACGATCCCGAGCGCCTCGCCCAGGCCGTCAATTCCTGAGCACCGTGTCGCC
>JBEVGK010000206.1:0-12051 GCA_040511795.1 Lacisediminihabitans sp.
CTGCACCAGGGCCTGGCTGCTCTGCGCCCAGAACAGCACCGTTCCCCAGTTCCAGGTGGAGATGCTCGTCACACCGATGAAGGCGAGGGTGACCTCGGACAGCACGGCGAAGATGACGGTACCGATGAACCCGGAGGCGATGATCGCCGTGAGGTTCGGCATGATCTCGAAGAATACGATGCGCCAGAGCGGTTCGCCGTTGGCCCGGGCGGCCTCGACGAAGTCGCGCTTGCGCAGCGACAGGGTCTGGGCGCGCAGCACGCGGGACCCCCAGGCCCAGCCGGTGACGGCGATCACCAGTGCGATGGTGAGCCCGCCCGCCGAAGGCAACAGGCCCGAGATGATGATGATCAGCGGCAGCGCCGGAATCACCAGGAACACGTTCGAGATCAGGGAGAGCACCTCGTCACCGATGCCGCCGATGAAGCCGGAGACCACGCCGATGACCACGGAGATCGCGGTGGCGAGGATACCGGCGACGAGGCCGACCACCATCACGCCCTGGGTTCCGACGATCAGCTGGGAGAGGACATCCTGCCCCGTCCCGGTCGTGCCGAGCCAGTGCTGCGGCGACGGAGGGAGCAGCGAGTCCGGCGTCACCTTGCTCGGGTCGTACGGCGCGATCCACGGCCCGATGATGGCGATCAGGACGAAGAATCCGAGGATGACCAATCCCACGACGGCCTTACGGTTGCGCATGATGCCGAGGGTGGTACGCCGGTGCTTCTTGGTGAGCTGCACGTCGCTGTCGATGACGAGCGCCGGATCGATGGATACGGGATCTGCCTGGATCGACACGGTCATGCCTCCTGTCTGGTGCGCGGGTCGAGGAACGCGTAGGCGAAGTCGGCGACCATGTTGGCCACCAACACCGACAGCGTGATGATGAGGAAGACACCCTGCATGAGCGGGTAATCCTTCGACCCGATGGCCTGGAACAGCACGTAGCCGATGCCGGGATAGGAGAACACCATCTCGGTCACGAGGGTGCCGCCGACGATGAAGCCGAGCGACAGGGCGAACCCGGACAGGCTCGGCAGGATCGCGTTGCGGGCGGCGTAACCGAACATCACCTTGCGCTCCGGCAGCCCCTTCGCCTGGGCGACCGTCACGTAGTCCTCGGAGGAGACGGTCACCATCATGTTGCGCATGCCGAGGATCCAGCCGGCGACGGAACTGAGCACGATGGTGATCGCCGGAAGCGCCGCGTGGTAGATGGCCGAGCCGATGAACTCGAGCGAGAAACTCGGCGCGAGACCGCCGTCGTACCCGCCGGACGCGGGGAAGACCGGGATGGCGACCGCGAACACGGCGATGGCGATCAGCCCGAGCCAGAAGTACGGGATGGCCGAGAAGAAGTTGGCCACCGGCAGCAGGCCGTCCAGCCAGGTGCCGCGCCGCCAGCCGAGCCCGACGCCGGCGAGGGTGCCGAGGATGAAGCCGAGCACGGTCGAGATACCCACCAGCATCAGGGTCCAGGGCAGCGACTGCGCCACCACCTCGGCGACGGGAGTGGGAAAGAAGGTGAATGAGATGCCGAAGTCGCCGTGGAACAGGTTGCCCCAGTACGACACGTAGTCCTGCCAGAGGGTGGTGTGCTTGTCGAGGCCGAACAGCACGTAGAGCGACTGGATCGAGTCGGTGCTGAGGCGCCCCTGGTACTTGTTGATCAGCGACTGCACCGGGTCTCCGGGCAGCAGGCGGGGGATGAAGAAGTTGAGCGTCACCGCGGCCCAGGCGGTGAAGAGATAGAAGGCGATGCGCCGGCCGAGGAACTTCACGCCCGTGCCTCCTCTACCTCGGCCGGCCCGAACGCGGCCTCGCGCTCGGCGGTCGCGTCGTCCGCGTACAGCCAGCACGCGGCATCCTGGCCCTCCCCGACCGCGAAGGTGGGCGGCTGGGTGGTCAGGCAGCGCTCCATCGCGAAGGGACAGCGCGGATGAAAGCGGCAGCCCGCCGGCGGATCGATCAGGCTCGGCGGCTCTCCCTGGGCCGGTCGTTCCTCGCGGCCGGTGAGCTGGTCGGGGTCGGGAGCGGAGGCGATGAGCAGCTGGGTGTACGGATGCGCGGGCCGCTGCGTGACGGCCTCGCTCGGTCCGCGCTCGATCACCTGGCCGGCGTACATCACCATCGTCGTGTCGGCGAAGTAGCGCGCGGAGGCGATGTCGTGGGTGATGTAGAGGATGCCGAGGTGGAAGGCATCCTTCAGGTCCTGCAGCAGGTTGAGCACGCCGATCCGGATCGACACGTCGAGCATGGATACGGGCTCGTCGGCCAGCAGCACCTGCGGCGTCGCCCCCAGGGCGCGGGCGATCGCCACGCGCTGGCGCTGGCCGCCCGACAGTTCGTGCGGGAACTTGGCGATGTAACGCTCGGGAGGGGTGAGATTCACCCGGGTCAGCAGCGACTTCAGCAGCTCTTCGCGCTCCGCCTTCCCCGCTCGCGGGTGATGGATGCGAATCGAGCGACCGAGCACGTAGCCGACGGTGTGGATCGGGTTGAGCGAGGCGAACGGGTCTTGCAGGATCATCTGCACGTTGCGCACGTAGCGGCGGAACTTGCTGCCGTGCGTCGCCTTCACCGGAACACCGTCGAGCAGGATCTCGCCGGCCGTGATCGGCAGCAGCTGGGCGAGCAGGCGCGCGACGGTGGACTTGCCCGAACCGGACTCGCCGACCAGCGCGACGACTTTGCCACGCATGAGAGTCAGGTCGATGCCGTCGACCGCGTGGACGTACTTCTTGCGCCCCCGGCCGACGGGGAAGTGTTTGGTGAGACCGATGGTCTGGAGTACGGGGATCTCGTCGTGCGGGGTCATCGTTGTCCTAGCAGTCGAATCGAAGTGGAAGGGAGGGACGGGCCAGGCCGTGGTCTGGCCCGCCCCTCGTGCTACTACTTGCCCGCCGGCTTCAGGTGCATGAGCACCTGGGACGCGTTCGGCAGGGTCGGCTGGAACGGGGCGTACGGGTCTTCCTCCGTCGGCCAGCCCGTCCAGTACTTCGTGCTCGCCTCGGCACCCATCGGGCCCGATGCCAGCGGGATCGCCGGCACCTGCTCGACCATGATCTTCTGCAGCGCGGTCAGAGCGACCGTGCGCTCGCCCTCATCGGTGGTGTTGGCGTAGTCGGCCAGGTACTTCGTGGCGTCGGCGCTGTCGAACCGTCCGAAGTTCCACGCGGCCTGGGTGCCGATCGGCTTCAGCTGCTTGCCGTCCATGATGTTCGAGTAGATGTCCCACGGGGTCGAACCCGAGTTGGTCCAGTGCAGGGTCGCCTCGAACTCACCGTTGTTGACGTTGCTGGTCCAGGCGTCCACCGTCGCGGTCTCCACCTTCGCCGTGATGCCGATCTTGGCCACGTTGTCGGCGATGATCTGCAGCGAGGCGAGATAGTCCGACCAGCCGGCGGGGTCCGTCAGCGTGAAGCTGACCGGCGTGCCCTCTGGGTCGATCAGGTCCTTGCCCTTGTAGCTGTAGCCGGCATCCGTCAGCAGCTTCTTCGCCGCCTCGACATCGACGGTCGCCTTCTTCTTGTACTCGGGCGCGAGGAACGGGTCACCGGCCGGGGTCGGCAGTCCGGCGACGTTGTCGACGAGCGTCTTGAACCCGGAGTAGCCCTGGGTGTGGATGGCCTCGCGGTCGATCACCAGGTTGAGCGCTTGCCGCAGGGCGACGTTGTCGAACGGCGCCTTCGTGGTGTTGAGGAACAGCGCGTCGACGCCCAGTCCACCCGGCATGTACGCCGTGTTGGTCGGGCTCTTCGCCACGTAGGTCTTCTTGATGTCGGGGATGAAGACGAAGCTCCACTGCGACGCACCACTGAGCAGCGCGGTCAGCTGCGAGTTGTTGTCGTTGTATGAGGTGTATCGCACCTCGGGAACCTTCGGCTTTCCGCCCCAGTACGACGTGTTCGGCACCAGCGTCACCGCCTGCTGCGTCCAGGTCTTCAGCGTGTACGGCCCGGTTCCGATCGGCTTCTGGTTGGTGTCGGTCTCGGGGTTCTTCATCTTCGACCAGATGTGCTCCGGCACGATGAACTGGTTCAGAACCTTGGGCTGACTCACGAACTGCGATGACCCGAAGTCGATCGTCACCTTCTTGTCGTCGGCGGTGACCTTGTCGATCGGCAGGGCGTTCACGTTGAACGAGTCCACCTTCTTGAGCAGCTCGAAGGTGTATGCGATGTCCTTGGCCGTGAAGGCCTTGCCGTCAGACCACTTGGCACCGCTGCGGGCCGTGAATTCCACCGAGGTGAAGTCGGGCGACCAGGTGAACGACGAGGCCAACCACGGCACCGGCTTCTGGTCGGGCTGCGTCGCGTTGGTCTGCGCCAGCGGTTCGTACATCAGGTAGCGGTACCCGAGCGACGATGCCGACGAGGTCGGCGTGAACGGGTTGTGGTTGTTGGTCTGCGGTCCGTTCGGCATGCCGACCGTCAGCGGATGCGACGATCCTCCTGCCGAGGAGCCCGCACACGCCGACAGCGATACAGCCAGAGCTGCCGCGGTGAGACCGACGGCGATCTTCGCCATCACTCTGCCCTTTATTGTCACTGGCAATTTCACTTGTGCCTCCTTGCACTAGTTGGTGTTGCAGGTTGCGTCCCGACCGCATCTGCTGCCTACGGTTGCGGGACCTTTCGTTTGCCCGGATCGGAATGATCGGGTGACTCGAAAATCTCGGAACTCCCGGATGCCGACGGCTCGACCTCGACCCGGCGGCTCTGCTCCTCGGCGCTCGTGACGATCGCGTCGAGCACCCGCTGCACCGCGAGGCCCTCCGCGAAGGTCGGGCTCACCGGCGTGCCGGCGGCGACACCGACGAGCAGGTCGCGCAGCTCGTGCACGAACGAATGCTCCCAGCCCAACACATGACCCTGCGGCCACCAGGCGTCGACGTAGGGATGCTCGGGTTCGGTCACCAGGATGCGGCGGAAGCCCTGCGTCTCGATCGGTTCGGTCGCGTCGAGGAACCACAGCTCGTTGATCTGCTCGAGCTCGAAACGCAGGGCGCCGGCGGAACCGTACAGCTCCACCGACAGCGCGTTCTTCCGCCCGGTCGCCACACGCGACACCTCGAGGCTCGCGATCGCCCCGGAACCGAAGCCGAGGGTGGCCCAGACGGCGTCGTCGACCGTGACCGCCTCCAGGCCGCTCGGGCCGGGACGGGTGGGGACGAAGGTCGTGGTCGTCGCCGAGACACTGGTCACCGGTTCGCCGAGCAGGAACTGCAGCTGATCGACGGCGTGCGAGGCGAGGTCGCCGAGGGCACCGGACCCGGCCGTCTCGCGACGGAGGCGCCAGCTCATGGGTGAGTCGGCATCCGTCAGCCAGTCCTGCAGGTACGAGACGCGCGCCTGACGGATGTCGCCCAGCCGCCCCTCTGACACCAAACGGCGTGCGAGCGCGAGCGCCGGCACCCGACGGTAATTGAACCCGACCATGGACAGGATGCCGGCGCGCTCGGCGACGGCCGCGGCATCCGCCATCTGCTGCGCCTCGACCAGCGTGTTGGCCAGGGGCTTCTCCACCAGCACGTGCTTGCCCGCCGCCAGCGCCGCCGTCGCGATCTCGGCGTGCAGATCGCCCGGCGTGCAGATGTCGACGATGTCGATGTCGTCGCGCTCGAGCACCGCACGCCAGTCGGTCGCCCACTCGCGCCAGCCCAGCTGGTCCGCCGCGGCGGCGACCCGGTCGGCGTCACGGCCGACGATCACCCGCTGCTCGAAAGCGGGCACGTCGAACGTCGCCGCGACCTGGCGCCAGGCATTGGAGTGCGCACGCCCCATGAAGGCGTAGCCGATCATGGCGACGCCGAGCGGACGCTCCTGTCGAGTGGTCATCCGGTGCTCTAGAGGGTGGCCGCCGTCGGGTCCCAGTCCTCGGGGAGGGCCGGAACGGGAGCGACGGAACTCTCGACGGTGACGAAGGACTTACTGTCGATCGACTCGCTGATCGAGACCATGGTGTCGAGTACGTGGTAAGCCAACGCGCCGGTGGCGCGGTGCGGGCGGTCGGCACGGATGGCGCGGGCCATCTCGAGCACGCCAGAACCGCGCGACGTGGTGGCGCCGACCGAGGGCAGCACCGTCCAGTCCTCGTCACCGCGGTGACGGATCTTGATGTCGCCGTCGAAGTTGTTCGGATCCGGGAACGAGATCGTGCCCTCGGTGCCGTTGACCTCGACGAAGCCGTGGCGGTCGAGCGCGGAGTCGAAGCTGAAGATGCTCTGCGAGGATTCACCGCCCTCGAACTCGACGATCGCGCTGACGTGCGAGGGAACGGTGACGTCGAAGACCTCGCCGGCCTTGGGTCCGGAGCCGATGACCCGGGTCTCGCGGGACTTCGAGCCGAGCGCCGCGACCCGTTCGACCGAGCCGAAGGCCTGGGTGAGCGTCGTCAGATAGTACGGTCCGATGTCGAACAGCGGGCCAGCACCCTCCTGGAACAGGAACGCGGGGTTCGGATGCCACGACTCCGGCCCCGGCGACTGCATGAGGGTGAGCGCGGTGAGCGGCACGCCGATGTCGCCGTGGTCGATCATCCGTCGGGCGGTCTGGAGTCCCGCGCCGAGGAAGGTATCCGGCGCGGAGCCGAGCCGCACGCCTGCGGCCTCCGCCGCGGCGAGCAGGAGCTGGCCGCTCTCCCGGTCGAGGGAGAACGGCTTCTCGGCCCAGACGTGCTTGCCGGCAGCGACGGCGGCGAGGCCGATCTCCACGTGCGCGGCGGGAATGGTGAGGTTGATCACGATCTCGACGTCGGGGTGCGAGAGCACGACGTCTGGGCCGCCCGAGACGGGGACGCCGAACTCGGCGGCGCGCTCGGCGGCGACCGGTTCGAACAGGTCGCCGATCGCGTGAACCACGATGTCGGGGAAGCTGGTCAGGTTCTCGAGGTACTGCTTGCTGATGACGCCGGCGCCGATGATGCCGACGCCGACCGGGCCCGTGCCGCTCACTTGTCGGATCCCGTCAGGTAGGCGTAGCTGTCTTCGACGGCGGTGAACATGTCGCCCTCGGTGTCGTCGAGCTCGACGACGCCGTACTCGAGGCTCTTCGCCGCGTCGATGACGTCCCAGATGGGCATCTTGCCCGCACCGACAGCGACCTGCGTCTTGGGGTCGTCCTCGATGGGTCCGTCCTTGATGTGGATGAAGCGCACGCGGTCGCCGAGTCGGGCGAGCAGCGCGGGAACATCCTGGCCGCCGGCAGCCGCCCAGTATGTGTCGAGTTCCAGGATGACCGCGGGGTCGAGGTTCGCCGCGAGCAGCTCGTATCCGGTCAGCGTGGCACCGTCCACCTCGAACTCGTTCGCGAACTCGAAGGCGTGGTTGTGGTAGCCGATGCGCACGCCGTACGTGGCGGCGACGACGGCGGCTGCGTTGAGCGCCTCGGCCGTGGCGATGATGTCCTCGGCGCGTGCCCAGCGATCGGGGGCGACGTAAGGCTCGATGACGGTCGGGATGCCGACGGTGTTCGCGGCGGCGAAGACCTCGTCGAGATCGACGTCGGCGCCGAGGAAGTTGTAGTGCGTGCTGGGAGCGGTGAGGCCGTTGGCCGCGAGCGCCGCGGCGAGCTGCGGTGCCGTCGCCACGAAGTTGAACGGCTCGACGGCGCGGAAGCCGATCGCTGCGATGCGGGCCATGGTCGCGTCGTAATCCTGCTCGAGTGCGTCACGCACCGTGTAGAGCTGAAGCGAGAGGGGGGGCGTGGTGGGCACTGCATCTCCTTGTGAGCAACGTTGCTGACGGTCTGCGCTGTCCACCCCTATGCGGGGGGATTTGTTAGCACGCTGAACACCGTAGGGATACTTCTGTCGGGCGTCAAGCAAAAGTTAGATGTCATCCGTCACCTAATCTTCGCGTGACAGACCAAAGCGAGCCTGGTATCAATGGTGGATGACCACCGTGGATGCGACGTCGACGGCATCGACAGCCAACCCGTCGCCCGCGCCCGTCACCGCCGCCCCCGGAGACCTGCTCCAACTGCTGCTCGACGGTGTGCCGCGCACCCGCGCGGAGCTCGCCCAGCTCACCGGCCTGGCCCGCTCCACCATCGCGGTGCGCGTGGATGCGCTGATGGACTCCGGGCTGGTCACCGCGGTCGGAGAGGCGGCGTCCTCCGGCGGTCGCCCGCCCTCGCGCTTCGCCTTCAACCCCGCGGCGCGCGCGGTGCTCGCGATCGACCTCGGGGCGGTGCACGCGGTCGTCGCGATCACCGATCTCGCCGGACGCGTGCTGGTGCGTCGGCGCACCGACCTGCCGATCTCCGCCGGGCCCCACACGGTGCTCGACACGGTCGTCGCCGAGGCTCGCGAACTCCTCGCCGCGCAGCGGCTCAGCAGCGATGACCTCGCCGGTGTCGGTATCGGACTGCCCGGCCCGGTCGAGCACACCTCCGGCCGGCCGGCGAACCCGCCCATCATGCCCGGCTGGCACGACTTCGACGTGCCCGCATACATTCGCGAGTCGTTCGATGTGACCGTCCTCGTCGACAACGACGTGAACCTCATGGCTCTCGGCGAACAACGGATGCACTGGCCGTCGCAGGAGAACCTGCTGTTCATCAAGGTCTCGACCGGCATCGGCGCCGGCATCATCGGCAACGGTCAGCTGCAGCGCGGGGCGCTCGGTACGGCTGGCGACCTCGGTCATGTGCGGGTGGGGCGCGGCGGGGACGTGATCTGCCGCTGCGGCAACGTCGGCTGCCTCGAGGCCCTCGCCGGGGCTCCCGCCATCGCGGCCGGGCTCGGCATCACCGCGGGTGGCAGCGGCGACGTCGTGCGCCTGGCCGAGGCCGGGGATGTGGCGACCATCGCCGCCCTCCGCCAGGCCGGGCGCGACCTGGGCGAGGTGCTTGCCACCTGCGTGAGCCTGCTGAATCCTTCGGTGATCGTGCTCGGTGGCGCTCTGTCCGCCGCGGGCGACCATGTTCTCGCGGGGGTCCGCGAGGTGGTCTACTCGCGGTCGCTTCCGCTGGCGACCGCGCACCTCACCATCGCGCGAGCCGCATCATCCGACGACGCCGGAGTCATCGGCGCCTCGATGATGGTCACCCAACACGTTCTGTCTGCGGGAGCGGTCGATGAGCTACTCGCCCCGCGGGGCCGGGAGCGCGCGACCGCGTAGCCCACAGGCCGCGCGCGGACCGCAGGCCCATCGCCGCACCCACGAGCGCGATCCAGAGCAGTCCGATGGAGGTCGCCACCAGCTCGAGTCTGCTGCCCAGGCCGACCTGGAAGTTCAGCAGCGACAGGATGCCGCCGGCACCCGCCACGACGGCGACCAACACCGCAGACACGAGCGACATGGCCGCCAGTCCGCGGCGCTCCCGCACGAACGCGACCTGCAGCATTCCCCAGCAGGCCGCGGCGAAGGCCAGCACCGCGACGGTGGTGTGGATGAAATCCTGCCAGGTGAAATCCGGACCGTATGGCACCGGGCATCCCGCGGTGCAGGTCACCTGGGAGGCGACGAGGAAGCCCCCGGCCGCGGCCCAGAGCGAGACCGCGGGAAGCCAGGCGGTGAGCAGGCGACCGCGGGAACGCAGGTCGCGCGCTGCGAACGCGATCAGCGCGGCACCGGCGACGATGAGAAGCAGCGCCACGCGGAACTCCCCCGCGGTCGGCAGGTTCGGGGCGCCGAGCTCGCTCACGTAGACGTCGTGGTCGATGCTGAGCCGGGCACGCCAGATGGTCAGCAGCGCGGCGAGCACCGCGCCGACACCCAGCACGGTCGCGGCGAGCTCGACGACGAGGGCTCGGCGGAGTGACTTCGGGCGCGGCATCCCCCCAGCGTACGGGGCCTCGGCCGAGGGTGGTCCGCACAGGGTTGGCATAGTTTGCCTCGCGGAGACACCGCCGTAACACCGGTGAATCATTGCCCCGCTTTACTTGGCAGCATGACGATGCGAGCGATGGTGATCGCGGCCACGGGGGGTCCCGAAGTGCTCACGATGGCGGAGGTGCCGCGACCGAACAAGGTCAACGCCGAACTGCTCGTGAAGATCATGGCGGCGGGGGTGAACCCGATCGACGCCAAGACGCGGGCCGGTGGTGGGGCATCGGCGGAGATCGCGTCGTACCCCGCGATTCTCGGTCGGGACTTCAGCGGCATCGTCATCGAGTCGCCGTTCGAGGCGTGCTCGATCAAGCCGGGCGACGAGATCTTCGGCATCGTCGGGGTGCCGCGGGTCGGTGGCACCTACGCCGAATACGTCACCGTTCCGGTACTGAGCGTGTCCCGCAAGCCACCGCGCCTGTCGCACACCGAGGCCGCGGGGGTGCCGCTGGCGGCCCTGACCGCCTGGGGCATGGTGGTGGAGTTGGCGAAGGCGCACGAGGGCCAGAAGATCCTGATCCATGCAGGCGCGGGCGGTGTCGGCCATTTCGCCGTGCAGTTCGCGGCATACTTCGGAGCCCACGTCATCGCGACCGGCTCGCAGCGCAACGCCAGCTGGCTGCGCGAACTCGGCGCCGCCGAGGTCATCGACTACACCACGACCCGGTTCGAGGAGGTGCTCGACCACCTCGACGTGGTGATCGATCTGGTCGGCAATGTGCAGGATGACACCGGCACCCGTTCGCTCGACGTGCTCCGTCCCGGCGGACTCATCATCAACCTACCGAGCGGCAGCTGGCCGACACTGCTCGAGGACGCCGAGATCGCCGGGGTGCGCGCCACCACGTACAAGGTCTCCGACGACGGCTCAACCCTCGCGGTGATCGCCCGCCTGCTCGAGTCCGGTGACGTCCACGTGCATGTCGACGAGGTGTTCCCGCTCGCCGATGCCGCCGCCGCGCACGAGTCGCTCGAGGGCGGCCACACCCGTGGCAAGCTCGTGCTGTCGGTCTCCGACCTGACCTAGGTCAGAGGGTGCGCTCGCGCACGAAATCCTCGTTGCGCTCGTCGCCCACCCAGAACAGTTTGACGCCCACCCGCTCGAAGCCGTTCTTCTCGTAGAACCGGTTCGCTCGGGCGTTCAACTGGCTCACGCCGAGCCACATTCCGGCCGCACCACGCTCCCGCGCAGAGTCGACGGATGCCGCAACCAGCGCCGGCGCGACCCCGCGACCGTGGGCTTCCGCCGCCGCGTAGCACTTGCTCAGCTCGACGGTGGGGCGATGGCTGATCGCGGCCGCGACATCCGCGTCGTACGGTTCGCCGTAGACCAGCATCGTGTACCCGAGGAGAGCTCCGCCGTCGCTGGCGACGAAGATCTCGCGCGCGGGGTCGGCCAGGTACTCCCGAAATCGCTCGAGCGAGAGGTGCTGCGCGATGAAGGCGTCCATCGCGGAGGTGGCGGTGCCCGGCGGGCAGGCGAGCGGGAAGGTGGCCGCAGCGAGTGCGGCGAGAGGCGCCGCGTCATCCGTCGTCGCCCGTCGGATCTGGGTCTGCTCGGTCATCTGGGCCTCTCGGGGTGCGAAAAAGGGGCCCGCGCGATGCGGACCCCTTCTTCTTCGTGCTGGGTGCTGCTTAGAGGACGTTCGTGTCCAGCGGGATGGCGGGACCGAAGGTGGTCGTCACCGTGCCCTTCTGGATGTAACGGCCCTTGGCGGAGCTGGGCTTGGAGCGGATGATCTCGTCGAGAGCAGCCTTGATGTTCTCCTCGAGGTCCTTCTCGCTGAAAGCGGCCTTGCCGACGATGAAGTGCACGTTGGAGTGCTTGTCGACGCGGAACTCGATCTTTCCGCCCTTGATCTCGGTGACGGCCTTGGCCACGTCCGGGGTCACGGTGCCGGTCTTCGGGTTGGGCATGAGGCCACGCGGGCCGAGCACCTTTCCGAGACGACCGACCTTGCCCATGAGCTCCGGGGTGGAGACGGCGGAGTCGAACGAGGTGTAGCCGGCGGCCACCTTCTCGATCAGGTCGTCGCCACCGACCTCGTCGGCGCCGGCAGCGATGGCTGCCTCGGCCGCGGGACCCGTTGCGAACACGATGACGCGAGCGGTCTTGCCGGTGCCGTGGGGCAGGATGACGGTTCCACGAACCATCTGGTCTGCCTTACGCGGGTCGACGCCGAGCTTCAGCGCGACCTCGACGGTCGAGTTGAAGT
>JBEVGK010000207.1:0-4893 GCA_040511795.1 Lacisediminihabitans sp.
AAGGCCAAGAAGCTGAAGGCGGAGGGCCGTCCGATCATCAGCTTCGCCGCCGGCGAGCCCGACTTCGCGACCCCCGACTATGCGGTCGAGGCCGCGGTCGCCGCCGCGCGCGATCCGAAGAACCACCGTTACACGCCCGCCGCCGGCCTGCCCGAGCTGCGCGAGGCGATCGCCGCGAAGACCCTCCGCGACAGCGGCTGGGCGGTTCCCGCATCGCAGGTGGTGGTGACCAACGGCGGCAAGCAGGCCGTGTACCAGGCCTTCGCCACCATCCTCGATCCGGGTGACGAGGTGCTGCTGCCCACCCCGTACTGGACCACATACCCCGAGGCGATCGCCCTCGCCGGCGGAGTGCCGGTCGAGGTGTTCGCCGGTTCCGAGCAGGAGTACCTGGTCACCGTCGACCAGCTCGAAGCCGCCCGCACCGAGAAGACCAAGGTGCTGCTGTTCGTCTCGCCCTCCAACCCGACCGGCGCCGTCTACTCCCCCGAGCAGACCCGCGTTATCGGCGAGTGGGCGCTCGAGCACGGCCTGTGGGTGATCAGCGACGAGATCTACCAGAACCTGACCTACGACGGCGTAAGGGCGGTCTCCATCGTCGAGGCCGTGCCGGCGCTCGCCGACACGACGATCCTGCTCAACGGCGTCGCCAAGACCTATGCGATGACCGGATGGCGGGTCGGCTGGCTCGTCGGTCCCGCGGATGTCGTGGCCGCGGCATCCAATCTGCAGTCCCACCTCACCTCCAACGTCTCGAACGTCTCGCAGCGCGCCGCGATCGCCGCCCTGACCGGCCCCGCGGACACGGTGGAACGGATGCGGCTGGCCTTCGAGCACCGCCGAGACCTCATGGTCGCCGGCCTCAACGCCATTCCCGGGGTGTTCTGCCCGACGCCGGAGGGCGCGTTCTACGTCTACCCGGACATCACGGGGCTGCTCGGTCGCGACTGGCACGGCGTCGTTGCGCAGACATCTCTCGAACTCGCCGACCTCATCCTGGAGCAGGCGAACGTGGCCGCAGTCCCCGGCGAGGCGTTCGGGCCGAGCGGGTTCTTGCGGTTCAGCTACGCGCTCGGCGAGGACGAGCTGCGCGAGGGCCTGCGCCGCCTTCAGGAGTTGTTCGCCTAGCGCCCACGCTCCGGAATGTCGTATTGTCATACGATATTGGAGCGTAAAGGAGCGCGTCGTGGCAGAGCACAGTGGAGTGTTGACGGAGCGCCAAGAGGCGATCAAGGCGGAGTTCGTCGCGGCACGCGGCACCTGGGGCGAACCGTGGGAGACGGTGCTGCAGATCGACCCGGAGTTCGTCGCCGCCTACCTCCACCTCTATCAGGTGCCGTGGAAGAAGAGCCACCTCAGTCCCAAGTTCATGGAGCTCTGCTACCTCTCGGTGAGTGCCGCCGCGACCCACCTCTACACCCCGGGCATCCACGCGCACATCGCCGCTGCCCTCGACCTCGGCGCGACGCCGCGGGAGATCGTGGAGGTGCTGGAACTCGCCGCGACCCTGGGCATCCACACCATGAACATCGGGGTGCCGCTGCTCGTCGAGGTGCTCGAGGAGCGCGGCCGAACCGAGGCCGCACCGCTGAACGACTACCTGGAGCGACTCAAGGCCGAGTTCACCGAGGTGCGCGGCTACTGGCACGAGTTCTGGAACGAGATGCTCGAGCTGGACCCCGAGATGTTCGAGGCGTACACCGAGTTCTCCACCGTGCCATGGAAGACCGGCACCCTCACCCCCGCCGAGAAGGAGCTGATCTACATCAGCTACGACATTGCGGCGACGCACCTGTACGTGCCGGGCACGAAGCTGCACATCCGCAACGCTCTGAACCACGGCGCGACGGTCGAGCAGGTGCTCGAGGTGATGGAGATCTCCAGCGTGCTCGGCATCCACGCGGTGACCACCGCGGTGCCGATCCTCAGCGCGGAGCTCGCCCGGCGGAACATCGCCCTGTAGAAACAGCACGGATGCCCGCCGGGCCGGGCACCTACCCCACGTTCAGAGACAGGTACTTGGTCTCCACGTACTCGTCGATGCCCACGTGCCCGCCTTCGCGGCCATAGCCGCTCGACTTGATGCCGCCGAACGGCGCCGCCGGGTTGGAGAGCACCCCGCGGTTGACGCCGATCATGCCGGCCTCGATCTTCTCCGATACCCGCACCGCCCGGTCGAGATCCGCGGTGAACAGGTAGGCGGCGAGACCGTAGTCCGAGGCGTTCGCCAGCGCGAGCACCTCCTCCTCGGTCGAGAAGGGCACGATCGGCGCGACCGGGCCGAAGATCTCCTCGGTGACCAGACGCGACGTCGGGCTGACGCCGGTGATCACGCGGGCCGGCGAGAAGTAGCCGGTCGATTCGGGCAGCGGCGTCTCGTAGAGGATGGTCGCGCCCTCGGCCACGGCCGAGGCGACCAGGTCTTCGACCTTGTCGACTGCGGCCTGGTCGATGAGCGGGCCGAGAGTGACTTCCGGCTCCGTTCCGCGACCGACCACGAGCTTCTCGAAGCGGGCGGCGAATTTGGTGGAGAACTCGTCGACGATCGACTCGTGCACGTAGAACCGATTGGCCGCTGTGCAGGCCTCGCCGTTGTTGCGGAGCTTGGCGAGCATGGCCTGGTCGACCGCGTGGTCGACGTCGGCGTCCTCGAACACGATGAACGGCGCGTTGCCGCCGAGTTCGAGGGACAGGCGGATGAGGCCCTTCGCCGACTGCTCGGCCAGCGACTGTCCGACCTCGGTCGACCCGGTGAAGGACAGCTTGCGCAGGCGCGGGTCGTCGATGAGGGTGCTGACCACCGATGACGCCTTCGAGGTGGTGACCGTGCTGAGCACGCCGTCCGGCAGCCCCGCCTCGGTGAGGATCTCGGCGATGGCGTGCATCGATAGCGGGGTCTGCTTCGCGGCCTTGACCACGACGGTGCACCCGGCGGCGAAGGCCGGTCCGATCTTGCGGGCACCCATGGCGAGCGGGAAGTTCCACGGGGTGACCAGCAGGCACGGGCCGACCGGCTGCTTCATGGTGACGATGCGCGATTTGCCGTCGGGCGCGGTCGACCAGGAGCCGTCGAGACGCACCGCCTCCTCGGAGAACCAGCGGAAGAAGTCGGCGGCGTAGGCCACCTCCGAGCGTGACTCGGCGATCGGCTTGCCCATTTCCAGCGTCATGAGCAGCGCGAGCTCCTCGTTGCGCTCGGTCATGATCTCGTAGGTGCGGCGCAGGATCTCGCCGCGCACGCGGGGCGGGGTTGCAGCCCAGCCGGGCTGGGCGGCGACGGCCGCGTCCAGTGCCGCGCGGGCATCCTCGACGCTCGCATCGGCGACCTGCACCAGCACCTCACCGGTGCTCGGATCTTCGACGCCGAGAGTGTTGCCCGTCGAGGAGTCGACCCACTCGCCGTTACGCAACAGTCCCTTCGGTACTGCGGCGAGGACATCCGCTTCGCTGGCGCTCACGCGGTCACCCCGACCTTCGCGACCTCGTCGAGCAGGATGGGAGCCCCGGTGGTGACGGTGTGGATGCCGATGACACTGGCGATCTCCATCACCTCCAGGATCTGCTGCGGTGTGGCCCCGTAGCCGAGGGCATTCTCGATGTGCAGTTTGAGGCCCACCTTGTAGAGGTGCGTGGCCGAGGTGTCGAACGCGATGTAGATCAGCTCCTTGACGAGCGGGCTGAGATGCCCGTGCTTCCACGGTACCGACGAGAACTCGGTGTAGGCCTCGAACAGGCGCGGATCGACCTCCAACATCTCGTCCCAGGTC
This sequence comes from Lacisediminihabitans sp., assembly GCA_040511795.1. Classification (GTDB taxonomy): domain Bacteria; phylum Actinomycetota; class Actinomycetes; order Actinomycetales; family Microbacteriaceae; genus Lacisediminihabitans. Next base: position 3,768 of record JBEVGK010000207.1, read on the forward strand.
GGGTTCCAGTACCCGCGATTGGCGGTGAAGTCGGCCTTGACCTTCTGCTGGTACTCATCGAGTTCCGCCGGCCCGGTGCGGTCGCCGCGCTCGGTCAGCACCTCCAGCAACACGGGCACGCCGACGTTCATCGCGTGGATGCTCAGGGTGGAGGTGCATTCGAGCACCTCCATGATCTCCTCCTGCGTGGCACCCGCGGCGAGCGCCGCCTTCACGTGCTGACGGATGCCCGGTGCATACAGGTGGGTCGCCGCCGAGTCGACCGCGATGAAGATGAACTCCTTCACCTTCTCGTCGAGATGATTCTGCTTCCACGGCACCGTCGAGAATTCGAGGTAGGCGAGCAGATATTCGGCGTCGAGCACGAGGATGCTCTCCCACGCCTCACCCCAGGTGCCGCGGCGGTGGATGAATTCGTCTTTGATCTCTTGCTGGCGTGCGGTGAGTGCCATCGGGCTATCTCCTTCGATCTGATGGGTCGCTGAAACTCCGGATGAACCGGGAAAAGTACCGCGGGACGCAGTTAGCGGGTCGCCTCTGCCTCACGCAGGCTGTGCAGTGCGGTGATGGATGCCTTGCGCACGTGTGCGGCGGTGAGCTCGGAGGCCAGAGGCCCGTTGCGGTCGCCGACGGCGTTCACGACGGCACGCAGTTCGGACACCACCTCGTGCGACCGACCGGCCTCGGACAGCGACGTCGCGCGCAGGATCTGCACCCGGGCCTGGATGCCCTCGAGCAGCTGCTGCAGCGCGGCGCTCTTGGCCCCGGCGATCAGCACGGCGTAGAAGCGGTCCTTCGCCGCGAGCGTCTCGCGGATGTCTTCGGTGCGGTCGGTGACATGTTCGAGCTCGTCGATGGTGGCGATCAACTTCGCCACCTCGTCATCGCTCGCCCGATCGACGAAACGCTGGACGACGAGCGACTCCAGGGCGGCACGCACCTCGTACAGGTCGATGGCCTCCTCGAGGGACGGCGCACTCACCATGGCCCCGCGCTGTGGCACCACCGTCACCAGACCCTCGGATGCCAGCTCGCGGAGGGCCTCGCGAATGGTCGTCCTCGAGACCCCCAACTGCTCGATCAGCTCACGTTCCACCAGGCGCTGGCCCGGCTTCAGTTGGAAGTC